>JAUHYS010000016.1 GCA_030426445.1 bacterium | reverse complement strand
AGGTCGAAGCTGGACAGCCCGATGGGTTTTGTATAAAATAAAAAATTGACAATGGACCTTTGGTTTCTATATATGTCTGACAGACACGGGTGGTTAAAATATTTAATCCTTACTTTTATTAATGGGAGGTTTTCCGTGTCTAAGTCTTTTATTTCTTTAATTCAAAATTCAGTAAAAACTGACCCAGCTGAATTAGCTTCATCTGAAAAAGAATCTGGTATATTAGCTTTATCTCATGAAAGGCCTCTAGTGAGTTCAACTTTCTCGGCAGATAAACTTAGTTCAAACCTTTTAACTCAAGTTGAAAATCGTAAAAAAGAAACCTCCTCTCTTTCTATTCCTAATAAGCACCCAGTCCTAGGTGTCTATCTCAGTGAAGCAGAAGATTGTAAAAGCCCCTCTTATCAAGATATTAGTCAAAAGACAATTTATACAAAGAAAGTGAAAAAAATGGGCGGAGCATGGGCTTTACTGATGCCTGATTATGGCGCGGCAGGTAGTGTTGCAACAGGTTCATTGATGGAAGGGAGTTATCAAGTTATTGTCAAGGGACATGATGGTTTAAATCCAAAATCTTGGGAGATTCGATCTTGGCTTCCTATAGGTAGAGATCCTTATTCAGGTCACGCTATGTATGGCTGGAGAAATGCCTGCCTTCCAATGGAAAAAGCTTTAAAACTAGAAGGCGTTCAAGATGTTATTAAACACTTCTCCCAAAACTCTAAATCTTCTAAATCTATTTAGTATTAACTAGGAAAATATATAAAGTGACCAGCTCTTTATCCAGAAACTCCTCTCCGCATATCTCTATTGCTAAGCAATCAAGAAATCGATTGATTAGGAATGCTTTAATTATTTTAGTCTTTTTCCATCTCGTTTCTGGCCTATTAGGTTTGGCTACTCTGCGGAGTTTTTTTGCGTCTTATTGGAAGCTGGGTCTATTTAATGTGGGTGCACAGGCTTTAAGTTTGCACTTGAATTTCTTAATTCTTAATTCTTTATTTTTTTTCTGTGCTTATGGCTACCTAAGAAAATCTCCATGGGCATGGTATTTGACTTTCCCCCAAATACTACTTTCTATTGTTTTGGTGCATCCAAGTGCGTTTGTTTTTCAATACTTGATAGTTTTTTTTCAGCAAGGCCCTATAAATATTTTACAAAGCAATGAGAACAACGGTTTGCCAGAAATATCTTATTTAATGGTCTCTATTTCTATTTTAGTTATTGGGTTAGAAGTCATAAAACTTATCTTCTTTCTTTTACCCTCTACTAAGAAATATTTTTTAGATCAGACTTCTTTATTGGAGAAAAAGAATTGTCAAAAACTCTTTTTAGTTTCTTTTTTATTCATCAGCATCTTATTGGCTTTTTCCTTTTATAAAACTATGAATAGCTTCTTTACTCTGTAGCTAAGTAAAAAGATTAACTCTTGTGAGGAATGGCCTGTTTGTATTTTTGAAAAGTTTGGATCTTATATTTTTAACCTGAAATATTTAATATATTGAATATTTAATAAAATAAATGTATTCTGTTTTAGAACATAGAGAGGTGCTAAAGATTTTAAGAAAGGCACCCCTTGAAGTTAAAAAAAAACTATTTGGTCTGTAAACGTATTGTTGAACTTGAGGGGCCACAAGGTTTGCGATATATTAAGGGTTTTAAAGATGAGAGTTTAAAAGATAAGTGGAAAGGCTTTCGCTCTTCTCGTCTAAATCAACAATGGAGAGTGATTTACCAGAAAGATAAAAGGCAAATGTCGGTCTATGTGATTGAGGTTAACCCTCATAAATACTGAGTAAGAAGATGAAAAAAATAAATAAGAAAGATTTTATTTTAGGGCAAGACCCTATTGAGATGACTCCAGGAGAAATGTTAGCTACCTTACGTCAGCTACAAGGGCTTACCCAAGTAGAGCTCGGTGATCTCTGTAAAATGACACAAGCCAACATTTCTAACCTTGAATCAGGCCGCCAGCAAATCGGAAGAGAACGCGCCTTGGTCTTAGCTAAAGCACTCAAAGTGCACCCTGCAGTGATTATGTTTCCTAATTATCGAGTAGAAGTTGCTACTTAATAAAAAAATTCAGTTTTCATAAACTGTTTTAAGTAAGTGGGACTGAAAAATCTGACCAGGTGAGACAACGGGTTCATTAAGAGGTACCTGGTCACCGTATCTTTCTTTCATTTTGGCTTTGACAATAGGGTGGCTTAGATCGAATTCTTGAATCGTTTTGAGTTGAGCTAATTCAAGCTTGAGGGCATTTTTATAGATTTTCCAGACTAGTTCTGAACAATAAATTTTATCATCCGACCATTCAAAATATAAATCATAATTTTTACCTATATATTTTTGACCAGCGGCTTTAATTTTTTTGATCGTTTCTGGAGTGATATGTTTTTCGGCGTTTTTTAAGCGTTTGACTACAAAATGACCGGACTGTCCTCTTTGAATCCATTGACTGAGCTTTGTGAGCTGAACCGGCTGAATGGCTTCGTAAACGTAGTATTGATTCTTTTTTTGATAAATAATTCCCATATGGCTGTATTTGGAGTGAGTTGCGAGTTGTAAAGCCTTGGATTGTGCAGATGTGGAAATATGGAAAATAATATCGCCATCCTGAAATTTAGGTGTCTTTTCATTGGCATGCCCAATCGAGCTTATGCTGATGAAAAAAAATATAATTAGTGGATAAAAGAATTGAGACATATTTTATTAAACCTTAATGGATAGAACTCATATTAAATTGTCAAAGTTAAACAGTGTAATAGGGGGCTAAAATCTTTGTTGCTTTAAACTTTTACAACGGAACAAAGGATTTCAACTTTAAGTGGAATACCTTGTTCATTTCGGGTGGCTTCGATTTCAGATAAATGTTCTTGTCGATAAGTTTGAACTTGATCGGGACTCAGCTGATTTAAGAAACTTCTAAATCCCGTATAGCAGATAATATCCCACCACTCATTAAAGCTCTTTAAAGGATAGCCAGCGGAATAAGACTGGGTTTGAATGTCTTTTAATCCAACTGCATTGAGTAAGTCTAAATGTTGCTGCGCACTTCCCAAGCGTTCCCAAGTATATGAATCAGGGAGTTTGACTCCGTATTGACGAAACCTCTCTAAACATAAAGAAGCTTGTGGTTCAAAGGAGCCTATAGCGAAACTTGTCATTGCAAAAAAACCGCCCGATTTAATTTTAGGCAAAAAGCTTTTTAGCATGGCCTCCATATCTTCCCAAAAATGAACGCCAAAACCGCAGCAAATGCCATCGAAGAAAGCGTCTTGTAAGTTTAAATTTTCTACATCTTGACATTCAAATTGAATATTTTTGAGTCCTATTTTGTTTGCTTTTAGCCTTGCTTGATCTAGCATGCCTTTGGAAATGTCGATTCCCAATACGCTTCCATTGTCTAAACGTTTCGCGACTTCAAGCGCAACCTTGCCGGTCCCGGTTGCTAGGTCGAGGATTTTTTCATTCCCTTTAAGAGTTAAGCTTTTTGCTAGGTAGCTTGCCCCATGGTCAAAGAAACGCAGTGCAGGAAGGTCAAAACCAGCAGAGGCTTCATTAAAACTTTTTTCAATAATGTTTTTAAGTTGTGATGTGTTCATAGAAATTTGAAACGAGTCAAACTAACATTTAGTTTAATTTTTTTTAATTCTTATTTCTTTATTTTTAATAGCTCGATTTTTTGTTTTTATATAATTTTATATTGAGATGATAGCGTGTGCTTTTCAGCTCCCCAGTTTTCAGCTCCCCAGTTTTTAGTAGCACATTTTTTTCCAGCGAAAATAAATCCAGTCTTTCTTTTGCCAATTCCATTTCATGAGTTATAAATTCCCTTTTTATAACTCATAATATGCTGTGTTTATGAGTTATAAATCCAGTCTTTTTACCTCATTTCTTATCCTCCTCTGTCTAGAAAAAATAAACACGTGGGGAACTATAGTGTTTTGATTAGATGGGTAATTGTATAAATGAGGTTCAATTTTTTATGATTTTTTAGCCCTATTTTACTTTTTGGTGATTGGGATTGTCTTAAAGGTGTGGGTGCAAAACCAATATGGAAAATTTATGAAAAAACTACTACTTATTCTAACTTGTCTTACGATGCAAGCTTCTGCAGCCTGTACTAAACAAAAACCAAATTCGCTACAAATACCTTCTACTGTTTCACAATCTTTCACAAAATCAAATCAGGCTACGTATGAGGAAACAGTTGCGGATATCGCAAAAAAAAGACAGAGACTCAAAGCAGAATATCTAAGTGTGTCATCGCAGGGCGAAAAAGCTCATGTGCTGGCTCAAACTCAAGAACTTTTAGTGGATGCTGTGGGGACGAAGCTGGCCCCTTTTTGGTATGGTACTGTGTGGGATTTTAATGGGACTTCGCAGGAGCCTGGGAAGGGCTCGATTGCCTGTGGTTATTTTGTCAGTACCTTACTTTTACATGCTGGTCTTGAGGTGCAAAGAGTCAGTATGGCTCAACAAGCCTCCGAGTTAATTATTAAAAGCCTGGTATCTGAAAAGTATATCAAACGATACAGTAACCGAAGTCTTCGGGATTTTGTGGATTCTATTAAAGAGTGGGGGCCTGGTTTGTATATAGTCGGATTAGACTTTCATGTTGGTTTCATTGTTTATAACAAACAAGGTGTCTACTTTGTGCATTCAACTTACGTACATCCGCAAATGGTTCTTAATGAAAAAGCGATTGATTCTGTTGTACTGCAAAGTTCTAAATATAGAGTATTGGGAAAACTTTCCGAAGACGATAGTCTATTAATCAAGTGGTTAATGGAAAAAGCGATTGTGACGCGTAAATCTTAACAGACTTCCGTTTTACTCCTTATCTTTCATTTCTAGGGTTTCAATTAACCCCATTTTCCACTTGCCGTTTTCTTTAAGTACCTGAAAGTTCATTTCGTGTTTTCCCACTTTGACTAAAATCATGGCATCGGATTCATTTTGTTTAATTTTGGAAAAAACGGCCTCTTGTAAAAAATAAGGAATTTGCGAAGCTTCGCGATAAGACATCCAAAATCCACTTTGGACACTAAAATGGTTTTCGTCAAAAAGTTCACGGATCATTTCGGAAGTCAGGGTGTTTTCTTCTTCTTTGACCATTTCTACAATTCTATTTTGACTATAACGACTCAGACTGCGCCAACTGATGGAGAACTGTTTTGTGGTAACAGAATGAAAAAAGAGTTCGACGATTTCTTTTGGATCACTGGCTTCAATGTTTTCTTTGAGCAAGCTGAGTTTGAAACCTGAGTCAGGAATTTCTCCCTCGTGTTGAACAAGCTTGTCATCAAAAACCAGCTCGCGCGTCTTTGTATTTAAAGTGTAGGGGCCCAATCTTTCTAATAAGTTTTGTCCTAATAATAAAGGCCCTTTAACGTCACTGATACTCGCAGCGATATGAGTGAGGGTGTGTCTGCCAATTTTGAGCTGTCGTATCAAAACCCGTGGGCTCTCCATTTCGGAACCATCCGCTAAAATATAGGTTTTCCCCGGCAGATAATCCGATGGCTCAATGCTGCCATTACGCATTAAGGTCATGATAACGTCCGCGGGAATCGTGACTTCGGCAGCTCCTGTATCGATAATAAAATCAAGCAGGATCGACTCATTGATTTCCGCAGGGACATAGTAAACACCGCCTCTTTTTTCGACGGAAATCTTTTCAGCCTTAATGGAGTTTTCAAATTGAAACGCTAAAGGGAAAAATAAGACTAAACATGCAATGATTGTATATAGACTTCTTACCACTCCCATCTCCCTTTCTAAGGCCGATGCCTCTATTATAATTGTCTCAAAAATTTTTAAGAAAGGCCAATAGCTTTAAGGAGTTTGGGGGAATTAAGAGAAGTTTTAAGCTGCTTTTGATAATTTAGCTTAAAAATATAGACTTTATTCCCGAAATGTCGGATAATTCAGGAATATGTTCCCAAGAATTATAAATATTGAAAATAATTATTCTTTTTTTTCTTTTCGGGCCTCGAGCTGTAGGAAAGTCGCTAAGGTTTTAGTCGTTCCATGGCAAGAGGCTTTGCAGGTATTGGGTTTGCAGCTGTAGATGTTTAAGAAGTGATGGAGAGATAAAAAAGGAGGCAAGCTATAAGCCTGCCTCCTTGTAATTTTTAATCATAAGTCATTTGAAAATTCTAAAAAAATATAACCTAGACTTCAACTTCAGTGGGCCCAATATATTCTCTTAATGGTCGTGCATCACTATCAATAGGTACAATTTTGGATCCTTTGTTATTAGAATCGGGTTTGTTACTTTCTGGGGTGGCTTCTTTATTGTCAAAGTTGTTAGAAATGAGTTGAACGCCACCGGGGATGTCAACGCTACCACAGTAGTATACGGAAGGGTCTGCTTTACTTTCTTTACTAAAGGAGTCTAACTTATATGCACTGTAGTTTTCTGCACACCTATTATTAATATCTTCGACCACTGTTACTTCTTCTTTTGTCGTACCAAATGTCAGACTACGGCTCTGCAGAACGCCTCTTGTTCCTGGAGCTATAGTTTTAGCTGTGGGTCTTTTATCAAAGGTATTTTGTTCCCTAATTGCGCTTCTTTTAGCATTAGCTGCTTCCTGCTTCCTGCTTTCCTTTTCCTGCTTCTCTAGCAGCAACATCATTTGCGCTACTTGTTGTTGTGGACTGAAGAGGTTGGGGTAGGTTAGTTCCTATACTCATTTTAATGAACCTTTCTATTATTTTGATTATTTAAATCATTATTAAAAAGTTTTGGCTATAATTTACTGACAAGATCAACAGAAGTAGCCATCAGGTTATTTAAAAAGCAAAAAAAAGGCCAGATTTAAATTATTTTAGTTTTTTATTTTCGACTTGATTTTAACTTATTAAAAAATAAGCATTATTTTATATTTAAACTTTATAAAATATTTATAAAATAAATTTACTTTTAGTTCTTTATAAAAGATTTTTTTGTATTTGGGGTTTATTATCACCAAAGTTAGCCTCAAATAGACCCTACTTGGGGGTTTAAGTCACCAATTTGATACTTTTTAGCTAATCTTAAAAGAAGGCATTAGGTTATGGCCAGTTCCTTGTCTTAAGCAATGAATGGCTTTTCACAACTCGCCTCTTGACGCAGCATATAAGACCATGCTAGTCCTATATTAGGAGCTATAAAATATTTTACATATATAACTTATTGATAGTTAATGGTTTTTTTAAAAAATGACTCCCTGTATTTAAGACTATTTAAGTCAAATTAGGACGAAAATATAAGCGAAACATAAAAAATGATTCATTTTAATCGCAAAACCGAATACGCCCTCATCGCTATGGAACACATGATTCGCAAGGAAGATAGCCATGATATAGGCGCATCTCAGCTCACTAGCGCACGCGAAGTTGCCGAGGCCTATCAAGTCCCTTATTCTTTACTGGCTAAAGTTTTGCAGCAATTGGCGGGTCGCGGTTTGATTAAGTCTGTTCACGGCACCAAGGGAGGCTATATTTTGGCCAAAGATCCCGAGGAAATCTCTGTCATTCATATTATGGAAATTTTTGAAGGTCCCATGGCCTTGGCCGAGTGTTTTAAAGAAGAAAAAATCACCTGCCCACAATGGGATGGCTGTCGGATCAAGCATCCGCTTTCGCAGCTCAATCATAAAATTTATCACCTATTGGCCGATACCAGCGTGGCGCATTTGGTGGCAGGGCATTAAATTGTAAGCATATTATTAAGAGATAGAAAGTATTTTAGGAGATTAAAAAATGGAAGCCGCAGAAAATGCACAGAAAAATACCGAAGCAAAGCCTAGTAATCCCGAGCTAGAGGCCCTCACCGCGCAAGATTATAAATACGGCTTTGTCACCGAGGTCGAAGAAGATCGCATTCCCAAAGGCTTGAGCGAAGACATTGTGAGGCTCATTTCTAAGAAAAAGAATGAGCCTGCATGGCTGCTCGAGTGGCGACTCAAAGCCTATCGCCATTGGCTCACCATGAAAGAACCCGAATGGCAAAATGTGCATTACGACAAAATCGATTATCAGTCCCTCTATTATTATGCAGCGCCTAAAAAGAAAGAAGACGCCCCAAAAAGCTTAGACGAGATCGATCCCGAAATTCGTGAGACTTTTAATAAATTAGGAATTTCTCTAGACGAACAAAAGCGACTTTCCGGGATTGCCGTGGACGCTGTTTTTGATAGCGTGTCTGTTGGCACGACTTTTCGAAAGACCTTGGCCGAAAAAGGCATTATCTTTTGTTCTTTTTCCGAGGCTGTGCAAGAACATCCCGAACTAGTCAAAAAATACTTAGGCACTGTGGTGCCCTATACCGATAATTTTTTTGCCACACTCAACTCGGCGGTTTTTTCGGACGGTTCTTTTTGCTACATCCCCAAAGGTGTGCGTTGCCCCATGGAGCTTTCTACTTACTTTCGTATCAATGCCGCCAATACCGGACAGTTTGAGCGCACATTGCTTGTGGCAGATGCGGGCAGCTATGTTAGCTACTTAGAAGGCTGCACGGCTCCTATGCGCGACGAGAATCAACTCCATGCTGCCGTAGTGGAACTCATTGCCTTAGATGACGCACAGATTAAATATTCCACCGTTCAAAATTGGTACCCTGGTGACAAGGAAGGCAAGGGTGGTATTTATAATTTTGTGACCAAGCGCGGAAATTGCAAAGGTCAAAACTCTAAAATTTCTTGGACTCAAGTCGAGACGGGTTCGGCGGTGACCTGGAAATACCCTAGCTGCTTGTTAACGGGTGATAATTCAATCGGGGAGTTTTACTCAGTGGCGGTCACCAATAATTATCAGCAGGCCGATACCGGTACTAAAATGATTCACATCGGTAAAAATACGCGTTCGACGATTATCTCTAAAGGGATTTCGGCCGGCAAAAGCCATAACACTTATCGCGGTTTGGTGAAGGTCATGAAAGGTGCAGAAAACGCTCGCAACTATAGCCAATGTGACTCCTTACTCATGGGAGACAAATGCGGAGCGCATACTTTTCCCTATATTGAGATCAAAAATAATAGCGCTCAAATGGAACACGAAGCCACCACTTCTAAAATCGGAGAGGATCAACTCTTTTATTGCAAGCAGCGCGGTATTTCCGAAGAAGACGCCATTAACCTCATCGTCAATGGTTTTTGCAAAGAAGTCTTGAGAGAATTACCCATGGAGTTTGCCGTCGAAGCCCAAAACCTTTTGGGAGTCAGTTTAGAAGGCGCGGTGGGATAAAAGTTTTAATAAATAAGCAAAATGGAGAAAAATAAAAATGGCCTTACTCGAAATTAAAAATCTACACACTGCAGTGAAGGGCAAAGAAATCCTCAAAGGCCTCAACCTAAAGGTCAATGCCGGAGAAGTTCACGCCATCATGGGCCCCAACGGCTCGGGCAAGAGCACCCTAACTCAAGGTATTGCGGGCCGCGAGGGCTATGAAATCACTCAAGGAGAAGTCCTTTTTGAAGGAAAAAATCTCTTGGAGCTCGAAGCCGAAGAACGCGCCCGAGCAGGGATTTTTCTAGGCTTTCAATACCCCATCGAAATCCCCGGAGTCGGCAATACGTATTTTTTAAAGACCGCGCTCAATGCCATTCGCAAAGAACAAGGCCTGTCCGAAGTAGACGCCATGGAATTCCTTCAACTCATTAAAGAAAAAATGAAGCTTTTAGAGATGGACGAAAAATTTCTTAAGCGCAATGTCAACGAAGGCTTTTCCGGCGGTGAGAAAAAACGCAATGAGATTTTGCAGATGTTGGTTTTAGAACCTAAGCTTTGCTTACTCGACGAAACCGATTCTGGGCTAGATATTGACTCGCTCAAAATCGTTGCCAGCGGTGTGAATTCTTTAAGAAATTCGGACAGGGCCATGGTCTTAGTGACTCACTACCAAAGGTTATTGGATTATATCGAACCTGATTTTGTGCATGTGCTCAAAGACGGACAGATTATTCATTCAGGTGATAAAGAATTAGCTTACCATCTAGAAGAGAAGGGCTATGGCTGGGTATTAGAGGGAAAGGCTTCATGACAGAATTTTATCAAAAAGAATTTCAAAAATTTCAACAAGGTGTTCAGGAAGCCTGGTTAAAACCGATTCAAGAGAAAGCCTTTGCAAGTTTTGAAAACATGGGTTTTCCCACTACGCAGCAAGAGGCCTGGAAATATACTTCTGTCAAAGCCATTGCTGAGCAAAATTTTATTTTGCCTAACGCAGGCTCTGCTTCGGCAGCGAGTCAAAACCATGATCAAGCCCAAGCCCTTTTAGAAAACTCTTTTGCTCTAGTGTTTATCAATGGAATTTTTCAGCCGCAGCTCTCTCGCTGCAATGATTTGCCAGCGGGCGTGACCATTCTACCGCTTTCCCAAGCCATGATTCAGGACGAAAAAGCTGTTCAGCAAGCTTTTGTAAAAAGCTCTGAAAACAAAGATGCTCAAGAAAAGGCTTTTGTTGCTTGGAATCAGGCTTTTGCTCAAGAGGGTGCTTGGATTCATCTCAAAAAAAATGCGCTTTTAGACCGTCCGCTCGAACTCATTTATTTTTCTCTATCCAATGGCCATGCACAAGTCGCGCATCCACGTAATTTCATTGTTTTAGAATCCGGCGCGAAATTGCAAGTGATAGAAAGTTACCGCGGTATGGCGGGTGAAAACGCCTATCTCAACAATAGTGTCACCGACTTTCATGTAGGAGAAAACGCCCAGCTCAAGCATTATCGAGTTCAAGAAGAAGCTGCCAATGCCTTTCATATTGCCAGCCTCAACATAGTGCAAGAGCGCCATAGTCAGGTGGAATCTCATAATATTGCCTTGGGAGCTGCGATGGCTCGACTTGAGTTAGAGGCCAGGCTCCAAGCGTCTGGTGCAGATTGCAGTTTACATGGTCTTTATTTTACGCGCGATCAGCAACATATTGATAATCAAACTAGCATTGACCACGCTGTGCCTCATTGTACGAGTCGCGAGTTTTACAAAGGTATTTTAGACGATGCCTCTCAGGCTGTTTTTAATGGCAGGATTTTAGTCAGGCCGGATGCGCAAAAAACTGTTTCCGAGTTGAGCAATCGCAACTTATTGCTTTCGAAAAAAGCCGTGATCAATACCAAACCGCTTTTAGAAATTTTTGCAGACGATGTCAAATGTGCCCATGGAGCCACAACGGGTCGCTTGGATGAGTCTCAGGTTTTTTACTTAAGATCCAGGGGCATCGACCCACAATGGGCGCGCAATTTATTGACCTATGCCTTTGCAGCGGAAAGTTTAGAGTCTATTGAGCTGACCGTTTTACAAGAAAAACTCAAGCAAGTTTTATTAGAAAGGTTAAATTTAAAAGAAAGTGCATTATTAGGGGAAAGTCTTGCACAATGATCTGTGATGTAAGGAATTTAATATGAGTGTCCATGCAAAAACGGCGGAAAAAATGACAGGGGATTCGATGATGAAAACACAGGGCTCTAAGCTTGAGTTTAACCTAAAAAAAATTCGCGAAGAATTCCCAGCCCTGCATCAGAAAGTCCATGGCAAGCCACTCGTATATTTAGACAATGCTGCAAGCACTCAAAAACCTCGAGCGGTCATCGAAAAGCTTCATCATTACTATACTTGGGACAATGCAAATATTCACCGTGGTGTGCACACACTCAGTCAGCGCGCGACAGACGAATACGAAGCCGCCCGAGAAAAAGTCCGAGCTTTCATTCATGCGCAAAAAACCAGCGAAGTGATTTTTACCCGTGGTACGACCGAGTCCATTAATTTAGTGGCTCAAACTTATGGAAGACAAAATATCAAGGCAGGCGATGAAATCATCATTTCTCATATGGAGCATCATTCTAATATTGTGCCTTGGCAAATGTTGGTCGAGCAAATAGGTGCGCAGCTCAAGGTCGTTCCAGTAACGGATGCGGGAGAGCTGGATTTAGAAGCCTATCAAAACATGCTTTCAGAAAAAACAAAGTTAGTGGCCATGGTTCATGTGAGTAATTCTTTGGGGACGATCAATCCCATGAAAAAAATCATCGATGTGGCGCATCAAGCTGGAGTTCCTGTTTTGGTAGATGGAGCTCAATCTGTGAATCATCTTGAAATAAACGTGCAAGAGCTCGATGCGGATTTCTTTGTTTTTTCCGGCCATAAACTTTTTGCCCCAACAGGCATCGGTGTACTTTATGGCAAAGAAAGCTTGCTAGAAAACATGCCGCCTTATCAAGGGGGCGGGGATATGATTCGTCAGGTTAGTTTCGAAAAAACGACTTACAATGATTTGCCCTATAAGTTTGAAGCGGGCACACCGCATATTGCCGGAGCAATTGGTTTAGGCGCTGCCATCGATTATGTGCAAGAATTGGGCATGTCTCAATTGGCAAGTTACGAGAAAGAAGTTTTGGATTATGCTACAAAAGCTTTGAGCGCTTTACCGGGACTAAAAGTCATCGGTCAAGCCAAAGAAAAAACCAGCGTGCTGTCTTTTGTTCTGCAGGACATTCACCCTCATGACATCGGGACGATTTTAGATAACGAAGGCGTGGCAGTGCGTGCGGGCCATCATTGCACCATGCCTTTGATGCAACGCTTTGGAGTGCCGGCCACGGTTCGCGCTTCTTTTGCTTTTTATAATAGCTTTGAAGAAGTCGATGCTTTGCTTGAAGCGATTAAAAAAGTACAGGAGGTTTTTAAGGGATGAGTGAACTGCGTGAACTCTATCAAGAAGTCATTTTGGACCATAATAAACACCCGCGTAATTTTCATGAAATGCCCGGAGCCGATCGCCAAGCCGAAGGCTTTAACCCCCTTTGCGGAGATCAACTGACCGTTTATTTAAAACTAGGTGCAGATCAAAAAATTGAAGATTTAAGTTTTGTTGGCTCGGGTTGTGCAATTTCTAAAGCTTCGGCTTCACTCATGACAGATGCACTCAAAGGAAAATCTTTTAGTGAAGCCAAAGCCATCTTCGAAAAGTTTCATAGCATGGTTACCGCAAGTCCAGGCCTAGAAGCCCCGGATGGATTGGGTAAACTCGCTGTGCTGGCGGGGGTTTGTGAGTTTCCTGCACGAGTTAAATGCGCTTCACTGGCTTGGCATACTTTAAACTCGGCTTTGGATGGTAGTTCCGAAGCGGTCACAACAGAGTAATGAAAATTAGAAAGAGAAGTCTATGTTAGGAAAGCTATTTAAAAAGAAAGACAAATCAAACGAGGAAGCTTTAGAAGAAAACATTTCTCATGCATCTCAAAATTCTGAAGTTTTAAAACCTGAAGCTCCACAAGAAACTCTGCAAAACTCAGAGGACAAGGCGGCAGACAAGCCAGACGAGTCACAGGCAAGCCCAGAAAATAAATCAGAAAAAAAACCAGATTCAGACTCCGAAATTCCTCCATCAGAAAGGTTAGAAAAAGAGTCCCATCCCATTAAGGATAAAGTGATTGCTGTACTCAAAGATTGCTATGACCCAGAGATTCCCGTCAATATTTTTGAACTCGGTTTAATCTATGAGATCGAAGTCAAAGAAAATAATCATGTCGATCTTTTGATGACCTTGACTTCACCCATGTGCCCAGTCGCCGAGTCTCTTCCTCCCGAAGTCGAAGAAAAAATCAATGCCATTCCCGAAGTGGCTTCGGCAAAAGTCGAGCTCACCTGGGAGCCTACCTGGAGCCCCGAAAAAATGAGCGAAGCCGCTAAACTGCAGTTGAATCTATAAGTCGGCAAAAAACTCAATACAGTTTCCACTAATTTTTTAGGATAGCTAAGGTGTTATTGACAAATACGTATAAAATATTTTATATAATACGTATAGGTGCAGGTATCATGAATACTAAACTCACTCTCAGTATAAAAGATTCTGTTATTCATCAAGCGAAGGCGTATGCAAAAAAACAAGGCGTTAGCCTGTCTTATTTAGTTGAGTCTTATCTTTCCGCTACTTTTATGCCTTGTAAGAAAAAAAAATCAACAAAACAAATGGGCGCTATGACTCAGCAGCTTATGGGTATTGCAAAAACTAAAAAGAAACTAACAAAACCAGATGACGAAGTTCTCACCGATGAGCTCATTGAGAAATATTTGTGAAAAAACCTCGAGTATTTATAGATACAGATGTGCTTTTGGACCTGCTACTACAAAGAAAGCCCTTTTACATAGAGGCTGCTCATGTACTTAGTTTATGTGAAGAGAAATCAATCTTAGGTTTTAGTTCGAGTCTCATCCTCGCCAATATTTATTATATTATTCGCCGACTTAAAGATAAAAAAACAGCCATTCTTTCTGTTAAAAAGTTAAGAGAATTACTGACTATTCTTTCAGTCGGAGATCGAGAAATCGGTGAATCCCTCAACTCTAAGTTTTCTGATTTTGAGGATGGAATTCAATTCTATACAGCATTGAGATATAAGGTCGATTATTTTATGACTCGAAATATTAGAGATTTTAGAGAGGCTAGTTTGCCTGCTCTCAACCCACAACAGTTTTTGATTTTGTATGATAAAAATGATCACTAAGTGAGGGTGTGGAGTTTAGCTTTAATAAACTCGACAACTACTTCAGCTAATTTTTCTCCCTGATCTTCTTGTAAAAAATGACCACCCTTTTCGATGATTGTATGTGGCTGGCTTTGAGCGCCGGGAATGAGTTTTTGAAAGATTTTTTCTCCACCTTTCATAATGGGATCTTTGTCACTAAACGCCGTAAGAAAGGGCTTTTGCCATTGTTTGAGTAGTTCCCAGGCTTTTCGATTAGCTTCTGAAGCGGGGTCATTGGGTTTAGCGGGAACAAGCATGGGAAAAACTCTTGCGCCAGCTTTATAGCTTTCATCTGGAAAAGGAGCGTCGTAGGCTTGTATGATTTCTTCGCTTAGACTGGATACAGTTCCCATATTAATAATTTGTCCAACCGGAAATTCAGGAACTTCTTGAGAAAACTTTTGCCATTGAAAAAAAGCCTCTGGTAGTTGTTGATCACCTGTGGGTAAGGCTGTGTTGGCTGCCACAATATGAGAAAAGCGTGATTGATTTTCTGCAGCGATTCGTAATCCGAGTAAGCCTCCCCAGTCCTGACAAACTAAGGCGATGTTTTTTAAATCAAGTGCTTTTATCCACTGCGTCACCCAGTCAATATGAGATTGGTAACTGTAGTCGCTTTGCTCAGCGGGCTTATCCGAACGACCAAAGCCAATCAGGTCAGGAGCAAGTACTCGAAAACCTGCCTTGGCTAAGGTAGGAATCATTTTACGATAAAGAAAACACCAACTCGGTTCGCCGTGCATGAGTAAAACCGGCTGTCCATTGCTATTTCCTTCATCCAAATAGTGCATGCGTAATGTAGTGCCGTCTTCTGCTTGAATATCTTGATAATGTGGAGAGTAAGGAAAGTTGGGAAGATTTTGGAATCTCTCATCAGGAGTTCGAAGTACTTTCATTTTCACCTCTTTTTAAAAATAAAATGTCAAAATTATTTTCTTAATGAGCTTACTTATTTTTTATTAAATATTTATTTCGCTGGAGCAAAGAAATTTTTGTACTCTTTGGACAGTTTGACTCCTGACATTTTTTCAAATGCCTTTAGCTGGGGCGACATAAATAGGCCGGATGATTTAGCGGCCACTTTTCCATCGCCGCGAAATAAATAGGACTCCACAACATAAAAGTTTTTATAAGAAGCTTTTAAAAAAGCCAGTGCACGACAATTATCTTTTTTAGTTAGAGGTAAAAACCACTGACAATTTAACTTAACCGTGACCACGACTTGTTTTTTAAGATGAAAAACCGCTGAGCTAGAAACTCCATCTAAAATCGTGGTTGCAATGCCGCCATGGATAATGCCTCGGTAACCCTGTGTATGTTCTGGAGGTTTAACTTGTGCGGCGATATCTCCGTCCGGTGTCTCAAAAAACTGCATTTGTAAGCCGTATTCATTATGTGGGCTGCAACAAAAGCAAATATGAAGGTCGGTATTTTCCCAAGGAAACTTGATCTCCGATTGCAGTTGAGGTGCTTTGGGAAATTTTTCTTTATAACCCAAAATTTTTTGTAAAAAGAGCCAGGGTAGGCCTAGGTTCCAAAATTTAATCCATTTC
>JAUHYS010000015.1 GCA_030426445.1 bacterium | reverse complement strand
TTGCCAGGTGCGCCTTGCCTGGCCCTTTGAGATTTTTTTGGGATATGCTTCCCAGAAGCGCTCAAAGTCCGCTTCCTGCTTTTTCGTTAGTTCACCTCGTTTGCGGGTCCTGGCCCGACCAGTCACCTTTTCGGCCTCTACGGTCTGCTCACCGCTAACGGAGTTTTTCAAAAAAACCAAACTTTCACCCTGCCCCCCAGCGGGGGGGTTAGGGGGGGTATTAGAATTATAACTAGAACTAGAACTAGAACTAGAACTAGAACTAGAACTAAGCATTTTGTCCCAAGATGTTCCAACTTGTTCCAAGTTACAAAAAAAACTTTTGTTTCCAGATAGATAGCTCTCTAATAAATCTTTTGGCGGCTCTGGTGTCTTTCTTCTGTTTTTTTGTCTAGATCCGTCGCTGCCAACATTTGTTTTATTGCAAAAATTATGATGAGAATCCCAGGATACGAAAAACCCCCAATCTCTATCGTTTTCTTTCCAAAGAAAAAGTAAACCCGATTCATAAAGCTCTCTTTTAATATTATCAACATGACTAACGCTCACATCTTCTCGAAGCGGATATGCTAATCCTTTAATTACATATGAATTAGCGTCAAAACATCCCCAGTCATCAGCCATCAAAATCCATCTAATAAATTGGTCCTGAACAAACGAAGATAACTTTGCTAATGTAGGACTTGTCCATATTGAATCTTTTACAACTCTATTTGACACTTATTCTTTAACTCCCATTCTCGTTTCTCTCTCTCGAGAATCCTCTTGTATTTATCGTCATGCTTTTTAAAAAACTTCTCTGCTCTATTTTTATCTTGAAATAGACCGAGATAAATACTACAGCCTTTCGATTGAACTGTTGCTTGCCATTTTTTAGTGACTTTATTAAACGTTACGCCCATTTCGTTAATTAAAGAGCTTTATTATTAAACGTTATGCTCACGCTGATCACAAAACTCTTTAGCTCCCCATTGACTGACTCTTCGCCCTGTAATTTCACAAATGACTTTGCGCTTTTCTTCAATCTTTCCGTAGTCTCTGAGTTCCTTAACTCGTCCTGTGACTGAGTTGATTTCCCATCCTAGACTTTTACTTAGCTGTCGATTCGTCATGTCGCGCTCACTGAGAGATTCTAAGACTCGCCGTTGTCTGTTTCCTAAAGTTTTCTTAATACTGTTATAAGCTTCTATGCTTGTTCTTCTTACGCTCATTGTTTACCTCCTTAAAATGGGATGTCTTCATCACGAAGATCCGGAATCTCTACTTCCTCTTTTTCTTTTACTTGATCTTTCTTACTGTCTAAAAACTTAACTTGAGTCGCCACTATTTGAGTCTTGTAGCGCTTTGCTCCCGTTTGCTTATCTTCCCATTGCTTTGTTTCTAAACGACCTTCTACGTAAGCTTTAGAGCCTTTCTGCAAGTATCTTGCGCAATGTTCAGCCATCTTTCCCCACACAACAATGCTGTGCCACTCTGTCTTCTCTGAAGATTGACCGCTCTTACTTTGCCACTTTTCGTTTGTTGCTATGCTAAATTGAGCAACACCTGTGCCGCTTTGTAATTGAGTAAAGATAGGGTCATCACCAAGATGACCAATTAATATTACTTTGTTTACGCTAGACATTTGCTTTCCTCTATATACTCCGATAATAAGTTTATAATTTCGTCTTTGAGATCTATGTTCCAAAGCTCTTCAAATTTTTTATGCCCTAAGTTGTGATAAGCAGAATCCGAAAATGTGTGATGGCTTCTGCACAAAACCACCGCCAAAAAATCGTTTCCGTGATTCTTCTTTCCACTGTTCCAAACATGATGAGCATCGTTTGGCCCTGGAGCTCCACAAACTAAGCAGGACTTCTTTCGTATCCACTTTAGATAATTTTTGTTTATGTGTACGACTTGCTTAGGATGCATCTAAAACCATTCGCTCTCTCTCAATTATTTGCCTCATCCTGATCTTATAAAATTCTTCAAAGTCGATCGCTTTGTCGCTTTGATCCCATTGAACAAAGATTACTGCCCTTAATTTTTGACTAGGTGTTTTATCTTTCTTACCAATGCTTACAGGCGTCTCAGGAATTTCAACCTCAGTGTTTGCCGGCGCAAAAATTAAATGACCAACTTGATTCTTTAAGTTAAATAGAACTGCGCAAGCTTCCCCACGCAGCTCTTGAGTGTCGAACACCATTCTTATTGTATTATCTACAAGTGTACTGATCTTACTTATTGAAGCTGGAACTTGGACGTATTTTCTATTCACCCTCACCCTCTTTCTTTTCAGCTTTTAACTTGATTTTTTGGGCCACTGACTCAGTCTTACTTGATGACTTTTGAACGGCTTGGACTGCAGGAAATGCAGCATCAACATGAATATCACCGTCTTTAATCGCTGTTCCTAAGCCGATTAATTTCTCTACGATCTCGAGCGTAATGTCCTCGATCCCACTGACTCCCATTGCTGAGAATATGCGTTCTTTTGGAACACCCATCTTAGCGAATCGATCTACAACTTTATGACGACGATCATTAAGAGTCTGGGCGTCTCCCACGGCAGCTTGTTTTGCAATTTTATAGATTGAATCAACGAAGGTTTTAGGAACGACTTTAAATATTGCATTGCGAAGAGCAATCGAGCATGCTGCATTTGCAGTCACAGCAATCATATCATCTCTATATTTTTTGCCGTATTTATCAGTAATACGCCTACGTACTTCAACAGTCACTGCGACATTGCGTTCAAGATCATGAGCCATACCTTGGGCTAAGATAAATTTATCGTCTTCCCCTACTATCCTTGCACCGGAACGCATATTTCCCCATGCTAGACCAACTATCTCAGCTAAACGCACCCCTGGCCCTTCGATATTTTTACCACCCCTAGGCAGCATATAGAAACAAGACTCGGCTGTCTCTTGATCCGATGTAACAATGTCTAAAGCCATCTTCTTAAAGCTACTTATGCTGCGAGGGTAACGATGGGCTGTAGCTACCTGAATGTCTATTTCACTACTAGGTTGCTCTAGTTGATTTACCTGTTCTTCGGTTTCAATTAGGGATTGCTCTAAATTCATGCCGCCACCCCTTTCTTGAACCTTGCAACTCGATAGCTCTGAGCAGGGATGACCTTCTCTTTTACTTGCTGTTCAAAATAAGTTACTTTCCCGAAAGAACATTCTCCAATTTCAGCATCACCGATTATTGAAAAAAGCTTTTTCTGGACTTCTTTCTTAGCCTTCTCAGCTTCTGTTGATTTTTTTCTCGCTTCCAACCATTCTGTAACAAGATCATCTTCAACCTTAACTGACTTACCTGAAACCCGCTTAATTCTCTTTACCGTTTCTAAAGAAAGCCATTCATCTGCCGGAGCAACTTGCTTCTCAACATGCTCTTGCCAAAAATTAATCTCAACATTTTCTAGATTTGCTATAAGTGAATCATCACGCTCAACTTTATACATGCAGAAACCGACGCCGCCCAAAAGAACCGGCACCCACACAATTTTTATTGTAGGAATAATCGACATCTGATGTTGACATTGAACAATGACATGTTCGGGAACTTGATCAGTTCCAACTTCTCCCCAAACTTCTTTATTAAGCGGCCCTGTGATTCCAGAAGTTTTTACTTCAACAGCTTCTTCTTTATTGTCTACAACTAGCGCGTCAAAGTTAGCTGACATGATTTTATTTTTATGAACACGAAACTGATTTCTTCTAATCTTTTTTGATGTCTTTCTTTCAAACCAGTTTAAAATAGATTCTTCTAATAGAGATCCCGCTAACATCGCAGGCTTTTCTTTCCCCTCCTCTATCTCATTTACTTTAGACCAATAGACATCCGCAGCGCTCTTAAACGGATCGACTCCAACAATCGCTGCAGAATCAGAACTTCCGAGATAATTGGATCTTCTTTCTCTTTGAGCTTCAGTAATCATGCCGCACCCCCTTTTGGACCATGATTAATAAAATCTTCAAGCTCATTAATCCCTGCTTTAAAATCTTGCTGCATTAAACTCATTGTCTTTAAACTTTCACGAAGCGCTTGTATGCGACATCGTATTTCGTATTTCCAAGTAAAGTTATCTATCGTTTGTTTCTCTGCTAAGAAATGTTCTTTCTTAGCCTTGACAATATGTAGTACTTGTGTCATTTCACTTTCTCCTTTAGTTTTATATTGGATTATAAAGGTTGCTTTTTTCCTAGACAGATTGAGAGCAACCTTTTTTATTTTCCCCTTCCGGAACCTTGTTCGATAATTTTACTTTGACATTCAGATAGGTGTAGTCAGACAGTTTATTAAAACTTATCTCAACTTCGCCCCTCTTAATCATATCGATCATGAGGTTTTTTAATGTCTCATTAACTCCCATTATTATTTGTTGATCAATGTCCATAAGGCCCTCCTATGCAGCTCTTCGCTGCTTTAAAGTGTTAGGTTCCTTACTCGCGTCTAAAAGCTTTTGACTGTCTTGAGGTTTATAAAAATGCTTCACTTTTCCGTTTATTCGTATCCACCCAAACCAAAGGCCATTAACAGCAGCATCCATAAAGTTTCCCTCCACACAATTTGCAGGAACGTTTTAAATGAGGATGACACTCCAAACAGACATGCCCCTCAAGACCAGAACAAACTCTTGTATCCCCGTGTTTCTCACACGGCTCTAACTCTGAACCGAAACTTTCATGATGCTTGAATTTACAGACATCCTTGTGCTTCTTAAAAAACTTAACCGGAAATTGAATAATGACATTCGACTTAGCTTTTGACTTCTCGATCGCTCTGCTTAAGAAGTCATCCGGTCGGTAATTATGTTTTTCTTGTGTGTGCAGTAATGTCATTTTCTCTCTCAAATGTTCGAAGCTAATGTTCGAAGCTCTTTTCCAAATGTTCGAAGCTAATGTTCGAAGTTAAAACTTAGGTGCCCCGTAGGGCACCATAGGGAGGGGGCACGTGTGTGTTAACTAAGGTTATGAAGCTCTTCTAAACTTTTCCGGCCTTCTTAAATCCTCAACATATCTACCCCCAAGGCCCTTTAACCATTCATCAAATGCATACTTAGGAATTTTGAATCTTCCTGACTTCCCAAAAAATACAACTGGACAATCTAAATCCCCGCTCTTAATATCGTTTCTAAACTCGTCTACGTCCATGTCTAACATGTATGCTCCTTGCCTGACCGTATAAACAGCCTTGCCTAAAGACAGTTTCTTAGATAAAAAATCCTCTAAATATTTCTTTAAGTTCTTCTCAAAAAACTTTTCAAAAAAACCTTCGAAGTTATCAGTTAAAAATTTGCCAAGTTGTTTCTCAATAACTTCCATTACTTCCACTCCAATTCTTTTGATAAAAACATTAGTCCCATTCGGGCTGACCAGATTCTTAAGTAATCAACTTTTGATTTTGATTTTTCTACTAATGCAGGAACTTCTTCGACAATCTTCTTGATGTGTTTGATATGAACTCTTTTGCCACCTTTCCACGCCCTCACCCATCTTTCACTCACACCGCAAACTTCTGCCCAATAACTGTCCGTTGCATTCAAATGTTGGCAATTCAAAACTTTTTGTACAAACCTACACATTGACTCAAAATCTAACCTCTCAATCTCTTTTTGCTTGAGTTCCAGATTTGGCTTTGACTCAACAATCTTCTTTGCGTAACCACTCCTCATTAAGCAGCCTCCTCATTTTCAGTTTTGAGTGGAAGAATGTCTGTAATGTGGACCCCGAGTGCATGGGCTATTTTATATAGTTTTTCGATTCCAACATTCTTAACTTTTCCTCTCTCAATTTTACTCAAGTACTCCGTACTAATTCCTGAAAGTTGAGCAAGTTGCTCTTGTTTAAGTTTGGCTTCAGTTCTTTTATTTTTAATTCGTTTTCCCAATATCATTACATGTAATATTTTACATATGTAAAATAGTTTGTCAAACATAAACATAAAATAGTTCACTTTTATTTTTTTTATTTACGTTATAAGTATTATATTATGGATTTATTAGGAGATAGAGTTAGAGCATTAAGGTCAGATAAAGGCTTATCGCAAAGCGATTTAGCCAGATCAGCCTCTATTAGTAATGAATATGTTGGAAAGATTGAACGAAGCGAAGTTAAAAACATCGGTATCGAAGTCGTTAAATCAATTGCCAAATCCCTCGATGTCCACCCTTCTTTTCTCCTCTTTGGAGAGATAATAACGCCTAAAATAACTATTAATAAAAAAAATGACATCGGGCCACTGAGCCAAAAAGAAAAATCTCTTATAATTCACTTTCGCCGCACGTCTAGTGAGACTGAAAGAAAAATCATCGAAGATGTGGCTAAACAGTTTTCTAAAAAAGGATAACACTTTCAAAGGACCTCCCCTAGGATATAAAAAATAAATCAGCCCTTACCCGAAAACAGTTCGATTTTCGAACTCCAGTGTCCGATAATCGAACCCTCTCATAACTAACTACCCTGTCATTTTGAGCAACTAGGCATTGTTAATCTAAATAAAAAATTATCGCAAGGCCGTACATGACCAAATTTTTACTTTTTTTCATTTTCCGCATATTTTTTAGCTCACTTCTTGCATATAATAGTTAAGTAGATGGAGATCAAAAAAATGAAGCTAGGTTTAATAATTGAAAATGAGAGACGAAAGAAAGGATGGTCAAGACAATTCCTATCTAGACAGACTGGCCACAATGTCTCAGAAGCTACTATAAAGAGAGTAGAAAAAGCCAAATCATATAAAATATCTGCTAATAAATTGATTGCTTTGTGTGCAGCTCTCGAAATCGATACAGGAAAACTAAAGATTAGGGATCAAGTAAAATAAAAAAGCCATCCCATGTGAGATGGCTACGCAAATATTTAAAAATCTAGAAAATTAGTTATTTTCTTGTCAAAACGACATAGTATCCATTTGCCTCTACAACAAAAGCATTTTCGTTTGCAGCTAATACAATATAACCCCTTACTTTTTCATAGGACTGAGATTGGTAATAATCTCCATCTTGGCATGCTTCATTTTCAAGGCAACAAGTAGGGTAAAAAGTTGCAGTCGTTGTAAGTTTAAGAATTGGATTAAAGTCAGTATTTATAAACTCATAACTAATTTGAGGAATGTCACCTAAAAATTCGTGGGCATAACTACCAAATAAATAGTTTTCATCTGTACTATACGAATTATAATTAAAAGGAATGTAAGAAATAGCATCGAAAGATAATTCTGATTTGCAAAACTCTTCTTTAACCTCAAAACTATCATAGTGTTTTTGAGCATTTTCTAGAAGCGTACCTTCTTCAAATCTAAAAAATGGATCTGCAATCAGTTCTTCAATTTGACCATTATTGAATGTAATCTCACTTTGAATATCAGGACCATTGGCCTTTGAAAAAGCTTTAATATTCCAAGATCCTTGCAAATAGGTATCGAAATTATCTATTTCAATTTTACCTTTTGTTAGATCCTCAAGTAGTTCTCCTAAGTCTGATAAATCATCATTTTGAGCATCGTCACCAATTACCTGATCTTCTCCACCTGCTCCCAAATCATTATCACCGCCAATTTGATCACCGATTGAATTACTCCCCCCGCAACCGACGAAAAAGGCTAAGATTATTAATATTGATAGTTTTTTCATTCTTGTTCTCCTGTATAAACCTCACCCAATTGATTATTTTACGATTTCATATAATCCTATATAGAATAGATCAAGATGATTCGAGTTTACCTATTGAGTATAAGAGACTAATTACTTAATGTAGCTAAGAATCTTATTAATAAGTCCAGATCAGGAGATAAAATTGAGAACATTTTTTACTGCATTTCTAACCCTTATACTTTTTTCAACCAATACTCACGCCCATCGATCAGGGTGCCACAGTCAACATAGTTGCCCATCTGATAACAACTCTTATGTATGTGGTGATACTGGAAACTGTTCCCAGTGTCCTGACAATATTTATTGCAAAGACAACTCACCTCGAAATAAAAACTCTAAGCCTCCCCTCTTCTCAACTTCGAAACACTCAAAATATTCAAACAACCCTAGTAATCAAAAACCTTTATTAAGAAAAGTCACCCGTGTTGTTGATGGAGATACAATAGTCCTAGATGGTAATGAAAGGATTCGACTAATTGGAGTCGACACTCCCGAAACAGTTCACCCTAAAAAGCCAGTTGAGTATTTTGGGAAAGAAGCATCAGATTTTACCAAAAGAATGGTTGAAGGAAAGCAAGTCCGTTTGGAATCCTATAAAAGGGGATCTGACAAATATGGTCGAAGTTTAGCTTATGTTTATTTAGAGGATGGAACTTGTTTAAATGCTGAAATCATCAAACAAGGTTATGGTTTTGCTTATACGAAGTTTCCTTTTGAAAAGATGGAAAAGTTTAGAAAGTATGAACGTGAAGCCCGTGAACAGAAAAAAGGGTTATGGAAGAAGTAGATTTATAGACTTAGAACTTTTGCCCACACAAAAGCATATACATCTCTACCTGGCAATTTTTCTAATATAGTTTTTCTTGCTGCTTGTATGTGAGCTCCGCTCGAAATAGCATCATCCAATAAAATTATTTGGGTCATATCATTTATATTAATTAGTTTGGGTTCAGCAACCCAATAGCAACAATTTTTAAATTTTGCCCTGCAAATTCCATCAACATCTGTCAAACCCAGTAAAAATAAAAAATTAATTATAGCCTTTAATAACAAGGCATAACTGCAATTTATTGATTTTAAACAGATTTATAGAGTTGTGTATTTTCAGATTAGGAATCCGTCGCTCTATCCACTGAGCTACGGGGGCTTTTAAAATAAAAAAACTTATTTTTTTTAAAGCATCTTTTTGCTAGAAGATCAACATTACAAACTAATAGAAAAATAATCTTTAATTTGTTGTTTTATAAACTTGCCCCTTTTATAGTGCTAGGTAATAATAAACTATGCCTTGGATTCATTCAGTAAAATGTACCCTACCTTCTCATTATTATGATCAAGAAGCCTTGATAAAAAGGTTTCGCGTCTTATGGGAAAAACAATTTCATGATTTTTCACGGATAGAAAACTTTCACCGTCACGTCCTGGTAGAAGGCAGACACCTTGCTCTAGAAATTGACAAATACGAATCTCTTGATCTTAAAAGTAGAAATGATCATTGGATTAAAGTTTCTCTAGAACTCATGCAAGAAGCTGGAAAAGCGCTACTCCAAGAAGCCGATATCAGCCCACAAGAAATTAAACTCCTAGCTAGCGCTTCAACAACGGGTATAGCCACGCCCAGCCTAGAAGCGCGAATAATGAATCTTATGGAGTTTAGCCCACAAACCAAGCGCCTCCCCATTTTTGGATTGGGTTGTCTGGCGGGCGTGGCCGGTATTAACCGCGTTGTGGATTACCTTAAAGGAGCACCCCAAGAAGCCGCTTTATTATTTTGCGTTGAGCTTTGTTCACTTCAAGTACAGATCGAAAATTTAAAAATTTCAAACATTATTGCTTCAGGACTTTTTGGAGATGCAGCTGGTGCGGTTTTATTATTGGGTGATGAACACCCATTGGTAAATAGTGCTGCTTTTCAGGTCACCGACACCCACTCCGAGTTTTTTCCAGAAAGTGAACATCTTATGGGCTGGGATTTTAATAATACAGGCTTTAATGTAGTATTAAGTTCAAAAATTCCTCAGCTGGTCCAAGCAGAATATGGAAAAGTTGCTCAGTCTTTTTTAGCTAAAAACCAGCTAAGCTCAAAGGATATCGGTTTTTATGTTGCGCATCCTGGTGGGCCTAAAGTCATCGAAGCAATGGAGGAAGCCCTAGGTCTGAAAAATCAGGAGCTGAAGCTGAGCTGGGATGTGTTAGCAAAATACGGTAATTTAAGTTCTGTTTCAGTATTATTTGTTTTAGAACAAACCCTACAAACTAAAAAAATGCCCAGCGGCTATGGACTCATGAGTGCAATGGGCCCAGGATTTTCTGCTGAACTCAGTTTATTAAAAAGTCATCAAACATGAATATAACCGCTTTATATGTTTACTATGCCTTCATTGCTTTACTGGCTTTAGGAAGAATCTTCGAATTGCAAATTGCCAGAAAACATACTCACGCTCTTTTGCAACAAGGTGCTCAGGAATATGGCAGCATTCATTATAAATGGATTGTTCTCACCCATAGTTTATGGTTGTTAGCTTGTGTGATCGAGGCTTATTTCCGTCACTCTGCGCCCTCGCTTACCATATTTATATTGGGGCTTGTCCTTTTTCTTTTAGGTTTCAGCCTTCGCCTTTTAGCCATTTTTACTTTAGGCTCCAGGTGGACTACCCGAATTATTATCTTAAAAAATGCCCCCAGTATCCAAAAAGGAATTTATCGTTACATGAAACACCCAAATTATCTGGGAGTTATTTTAGAGCTAGCTGGCGTCCCTTTAATTTTTGGAAATTATTGGACAGCTATTCTAATTAGTTTAATCAACTTGATAGTCTTACGACACCGCATGACCATCGAAGAAAATGCTCTCAAACAAGAACTCCAATATAAAGAACATTTTTCTCATTTACCTCGTTTAATCCCTAAAATTTAAAGACTAAGGTTTAAATAAATCATGAATGAAACCTCTGATAACCAAATTTTTAGACAAATCAAAAAAATATTAGTTACAGAATGTGAGGTAGATGAAAAAAAAATCGAACTTAACAGCCATCTGCAAAATGAGCTCAATATGGACAGTCTGGCCTTGCTTACTTTAGCTGTAGCCGTCGAAAATCATTATCAATTATCTTTAGAGGAAAACCCAGAAAATCCACCACAAAATATTTTGGAAGTCGTTCATCTCATTCAAAACCGTTTAAAAGAAAAAGCAAGCTAGTGAAATTTATGAAAAGCATTCAAGGAAAAACACTTTTAGAAATTTTTAAAAAAGCCGCTACACAAAGTGATGCTAAGGTTCACTTTTGGAAATCTGTTCATAAAATTGAGTCCTTTACTTATCCTCAAATTTTTGAAGAAGCCAAAAAAATAGCGCTTTCTCTCCAAGAAAAAGGGATCAAAAAAGGAGATCGAGTCATTATTATTCTACCTACTCATCTCGACTTTTATCGCGCTTTTTTTGGAAGTCTATTGGTCGGTGCCATTCCTTGCGCACTTTATCCACCTTTACGCCTAGGCAAAATAAATGAATGGAAGTATCAAACTCAAGAAGCCTGTAAAAAAATCAAAGCTTCGGTGGTAATCACTAACTCACAAATTTATCCCCTTTTAGGTCAACCTGTCTCTCAAGCAAAACCCCCAAAAGGCTGTTATACGATGAGTGCACTTATGCACCCTAGACAGAGCAAACTAAAGCAAGTCAAAGTCAACCCAAAAGATATTACATTGATTCAATTTAGCTCAGGCAGCACGGGCGAAAGTAAAGCCGTTAGTCTAACTCATCAAAACATTTTATCCAATGCCTATGCGTTTCTGGATCAATTACCTCCCACTCACACGAAACATAGTTGTGTAAGTTGGTTACCACTTTATCACGACATGGGACTGATTGGCTGTTTAATCAGCCCGATGATTGCCCCTGGCGATGTCACCTTGATTCCTCCCGAAATTTTTATTGGCCGACCTCTCTCCTGGCTAGAAGCCTTGACGCAAACAAAAGCCACGGTTTCAGTTGCCCCCAATTTTGCTTATGGACTTTGCACACAAAAAATTAAGACGTCTGATCTAGCAGGATTGGATCTTTCAAATTGGCAAGTGGCTCTTTGCGGCGCAGAACCCGTCCAAAGCAATACCTTAAAAAAGTTTGCTAAAAAATTTCTGACTTGTGGTTTAAACCCCAATGTCTTAACCCCGGTTTATGGTTTAGCGGAAGCCAGTCTTGCTCTGACTTTTTCAGACATTCAGTCTCCTCCTTGTTGGACTCATTTTAATCAGCAAGCTATAGAGGAACAAGGCCTAGCTATCCCAGACTCCCAAGGCATTCCCCTCGCCTCGCTGGGCAAACCCGTCAAAGGAGTTAAAATAGAAATCCGCGATGCAGATCGTAAACGTTTATCTCAAAAACAAATCGGTCACGTTTGGGCCAAAGGTCCCAACATCATGGCGGGCTATTGGGGAGACCCTAAAAATTCCAAAAAAACTTTAGAAGCTTCATGGCTTGACACCGGAGATCGTGGTTTTCTCTATCAAGGCAATCTTTATTTGTGTGGAAGAGTTAAAGACCTAGTCATTATCCGAGGAAGAAATTACGACCCTGCCAGTCTCGAAGCGACCTTGGACGAAATCCCTCAGGTTCGAACAGGGTGCAGTGTGGCATTGAGTCATGCAGAAATCACAAGCGATACTGAGCAACTCATCTTACTAGTTGAACACCGCCTAAAAGGTTCAAAGGAAGAAAAAATAGCTTTAGCCAAAAAAATTCAGAAAAAAATCTTAGAAAATTTTGGTTTAACCTGTAAAGAAATTTTGGTTTTAGAACCCGGCACCCTACCTAGGACTTCTTCAGGTAAACTCAGGCGTTTTCAAGCCAAGCAACTGTGGTTAAAAGGCGAACTCAAAGCTCCTCCCTCCAGTTCTTTTTTCACTTATCTTCAGGAAGCCGCACTAGGATATTTGAGTTATTTTTTTCAAAAATCGACATAAAATTCCCCCAAAAAAATCTATCAACACTAACCATCAAAATGTTGCTTGAGTCGATTTGAATCAATGACCAAAGTGGGCATGACTTCCAAGTCCACCCATAAGGCAACCAACAAAGCAATAGCTAAAGTTGTTCCAAATTGTTGAATGGGAACGAAATGGTCTAAGAGGAAAATACTAAAGGAAAAAATTAAAGTAAGAGAGCTAATAATAATGGGAATCACCGTAGTATCAAAATATTCCTGATAAGAAATACGTTCGGAATCTCGTAAACTATGAACAACGTGCAAGGTACTATCAACAACAATACCCAAGGCAATACTAAAGACCATCACTGTAGCAACGTTAAAAGAAAACCCAGCTCCGTAAATAAAGATTACACCCGCTGCAAGAGGTAAAATATTGGCAAAAATAAAAGCAAAAAGAACTCTAAAGCTTCTGACATAAAGATAAAAAATCAAAGAAATCACAATAAGAGATAAAGAAAAGCTCTTCATTAAAGTATCAATCAAAAAAGGCTGCGCTTTCATCAAGTGATAATAAGTGCCATTGTACTCGACTTGATATTGGGGATATTTTTCAAATTGCTGATTTATTTTTTCTAACTTTTTCTGATAGGCCTTATTGCTACTGGGATCTCCTATTAGGGTGATACGGTATTTTGTGTCGACTGGATAATTTTCACGAAAAAGAGGGTGAACTTGAGAGCGATTGGCATCGTAAGAAAGTTTAAATAAAGGCAGCTCTCTGGCTCCGGTATAAAGTAAGTTGACTTCTTTAATAACCTGATTAGCAGAAATAATCCTTCCTCCTAAAGATTTGGCAAGTTCTGTCTCCAATCGATCGATCTCTTTGAGATCTTCGTATTGCAACTCCTGATTTTTTGTTTTGGATAAAACCAATTCTAAAATGGGAAGCCCTGAAAACTCTTCTCGCATTTGCTTTAAGTTTTTAACCACTTGGCTTTCTTCTGGAAAATAAGTTGTCGCATCGGTATTAACAGATATTTTTGGGTAAAGAACACTTGCCAAGATCACAACGACAAAAGAAGACATAATAATGATTTTTTGATTTAAAGTTTTAGAAAACAAGCGACTCCACTTGGGGTGAAAGGGCATGGGGTGTTGCTTTTGGATGCTCCATTCAAAAACACAAAAAGACCAAAGCAGGGTTAATACCGCTGACACCAAAATAGTCACAGCGGAAATAAACCCAAATTGTCGAATGGCCTCAATATTACTCAAAGTCAGTGTCCCAAAACCAATCACAGTCGTAACCACCATCAAGGAAATTGGCATCAACTTTTTCTTTAAGGCCTTACGAATATTTCCACTTTCTAAACAGGTAAAATAAATATGAAAGGCTAAAGTCAGGTTGAGCACAAAGGCCACCAAAGGTGCAATCGAGGTAATTAAATTCATTTCAACAAAAAATGTTTTGATATATGCCAAAGTAGATATCATGGCACCAAAGCCCGGGATAAAAAGGAGAAACGAGGTCAGGAACCGACGTGTCAATAAAAGGATAAATAGAAAAATAAGAACAAATAAGAGAGGAAATAGACGGTATTTGATCCCTGTCGAATAAAAATCGAGCAAATAATTAATATACGGTAAACCTGAAAAGGTAACCTGTGCTTCAGGGAAGACCTCACCCTTTTCAAGAGCTTTAATTACTTGATGAATTTTAGTACTAGATACACCCTCTTCAAAAAAACAGAGCAAAGCCAAGCTATTTTCACCTAGATCGGGAAGGTTTAACTGAGGGTGCTGCTCTAAAAAATCACGAATAGAGATCAGCTTATTTTCTGGAATTTTATGTTTATAGACATCGTATAAAGTCAAAACCTGCAATTCAGGGTGATTTTTTCTCAGTTGATTTAGAGCTTGGATACTTTTTTGATATAGAATCTCATCCAGCTTGGGGTAAGTCAACTTGACAGCAAGTAATTGAGGTTCTTCAAAGCGGCTTAAGAAATCATTGTATTCTCCAATACTAGTCTTTGATAAGAAAAGCTGTTCACGATTGCGCTGATCCAAGCTCAGTGCATAAATTGCTGCAACGACATGAACCATGATATAAAAAGCGACCCCAAAATGTTGTATACGCTGAAACGAGAACATGAAACCCTCTATTTTCAATCTATATTATTTCATAGCCTTACACTTAAATCCAAGTTCATATAAGCCGTATTTTCTTTTTTGACAAGCCGCGTTAAAAAAAGGTTGACACATTGCGTTAGCTAGTCTATAGGTGGTGCAGATGTCGGGTGAGATCGACAAAGGAGAATGAACCATGAAGACATTAAACCGTGGGGCAAGAAGAATCAGCGCTCCATACAAAGTAAAAAGCCTTAAAGAACGCAAAGCAATTTGCGAATCTGGTAAAAATAATAAGTCGGGTTGGATTTCTCAGCTTAGACTTGCTTTTAGCCAAGAAACACCCGAAGAATGGATGCCAGCCCAATATCAAGCGATTTTTCGTGAAGGTATCCAATAAAAAATTCTAAAAATACCCCCCCGATAAACCCGAGTTTCGTTGTAAATTCGGGTTTTTTTATAGAATTTCAGCTTTTCTTTACGATTTCCTTTACTATCTTGACCGCATTTTTGCGGGGTTCTATTTGAACCTTGTGGTAAACTGCGTAAACCTGAGTAAAGACCGCTCCAAAATAGAAGATAAAAGCCGAATAATAGATCCACAATAAAAGGATTACCAAGGATCCTGCAGCACCATAAAAAGAAATCACGTTACTTTTCTGCAAATAAAGTGTGACACCATATTTTCCACACCAGAACAAGAAAGCCGCCAAAACTGCTCCCAAGCCTACCTCTCTCCACCTTAGTTTGACATCGGGCAACATTTTATAAGCAATGGCAAAAAAGACCACGACCAAAATATAAGAACTAAAGGTATTAATAAGTCGAAGAATCCGTGTAGTTTCTCCCATATAGTTGAGCATTAAAGTACCAAAACTTGCTAAAAAAGCCGTCAACATCAAGGAAGCCAATAAGATGAGTCCAATGATCAGAACCATGACTAGAGATAAAATCCGCGACTTTAAAAAAAATAATGTCCCGCTAAACTCTGGATTACGCCGTACCGACCAAATCACATTTAAGGAAATCTTGAGCTGATTAAACACCGTGCTCGAACTGATCAATAACACCAGGGACCCAATTACGGTGGTCCACAAACCGCGCGAACCCATCGCAACGTGATGGATGATTTGCTGGCTGATTTTTGCAGGTTGAGGCCCCACGATATTTTTTATATGTTCGAATACGTTCCCTTGGCTTCGTCGAGAGCGATGGTGGTGCTCGAGTTGTGGCTCTGCAGTCGGGCCGTGCAACGCTCGAGATCATCAACCGAGCCCAGCGGAAGCTGATCGACCAGCTCGAAGTCGGTGACGAGGTCGCTCCCCGGATTCGCGTCGGCTTCGAGGTTGCCGACGCAAATCAAATGACCGACAAGCTGGTGAGGGCCGGGGCG
>JAUHYS010000014.1 GCA_030426445.1 bacterium | reverse complement strand
TTTTTTTTTCTAATTTGAGAGATCCACTTTTCATTAATAAGTCCGATATTGGGATGGAGTGAATAAAAAGGGATCCAGCGTTTAGCCCAGGCTCGGCGGATAGGTCGAATGGTTTGATCAAAACACAGCAAACCCAATTTGATTTTTGGATCTTGCTTGTACATACGATACAAAATAGCAGGATTAAAGCTGCTTACCAAGATATTTTCACTTAAATTGTGGCGATGTAGTATTTTAAGCGTGTCGTTTTCGATGCCATTGCTAACGATATTTTTACCTTTGAGTTCAATGTTAATGAGTTCAACGTTTTTCAGTAGATCAAGGGCTTCGTCTAGGGTTGCAATGGTTTCACCTTTAAAACGTCTTGCACTAAACTCCCCAAAGTTAAGTTCTTTGAGTTCCGATAAGGTCATTTTTTCGACTTTACCAGCTTTTCCGGTAAGACGATTAATGCTTGGGTCGTGGATGAGGACCAACTCGCCTGATTTGCATTTCCACACGTCCATTTCGATGCCGTCTGCACCTTCTCGAAGGGCCTCGGAAAAGGCAGCCAATGTATTTTCGGGAGCCCAACGGCTCGAGCCGCGATGGGCAATCACTAAGGGACGTTTTTTCATAATCTAAAAAATAAAAATCATATAAAAGCTATTTTTAATAATTTATCCGGTTGACAAAAATGAATGTAAAATACTCGTTGCATAAATTGCTGCGGTTTCACTACGAAGAATATTTTCTCCTAATTGATATGCCGTAAAGTTTTTTTCTAAAATTTGTTGTGTCTCCTCTGAGCTAAACCCTCCTTCGGGACCGATCAATAAAAGATATTGTTTAGAGTCATGAATGGCCTGATGGCTAAAACGGGCTAAGTTGACTTTGCGTTCTAAAAAGACCCATTTTACGATATTGGGAGTTTGTTTTGTTTCCAAAAAATCTTTTAAAGCAAGAGGTGGGTTGATTTTCATGGGGAGAGAACGTTCACATTGTTTAAGTGTCTCTTTAGATATTGACTCTAATTTATTGATTTTACTATTAATTAATTCTTTATTTTGAAATGGACGCGTGTACTGACTAAGAATGAGACTGAGTGAGGCGACACCTAATTCTGTAAGTTTTTCAACCAGCCATTCAAGTCTTTGCCAGCGGATCAGGCCAATCGCAATATGTAAAGGAAGCATTGTTGGGTTTCTCTTTTCTAGATATTCTAGGATGCAACCTTGAATTTTTTTGGGTTGATTGGCTGGGGTATTTTCTTTGAGGCAAGCCAGTGCTAATTGACCATTAGGCAAGAGGACTTGAAATTTTTCTCCCAGTTTTACTCGGAGGACTTTTTTGAGGTGTTGCGTGTCGCTTGCTGATAGTGAAAAGAACTCTCCTTTGTCGTAATTTTTCTCAAGAGGAAAAACCGGCATACTTTTATTTACTTCCCATTCTTAAAGCACCATCTAAGCGAATGACTTCACCGTTGAGCATGGGGTTTTCTATAATATGTAAAGCTAATTGGGCAAATTCCTCTGGTTGTCCCAAGCGTTTGGGAAACGGAACTTGCTCAGCCAATGATTTTTGAGCAGCTTCTGGAAGTGAGTCCATCATAGGAGTGTGAAAGATTCCAGGAGCAATACTCATAACACGAATCCCCAAAGAAGCTAAATCTCTCGCCATAGGTAAAGTCAATGCGACAATGCCGCCTTTTGAAGCCGAGTAAGCGGTTTGCCCCATTTGACCATCATAGGCTGCAATGGAGGAGGTGTTGATGAGAACCCCGCGTTCACCATTTGCATTGGGTTCCTGCTTAGCCATGGCCGCTGCTGCCAGCCGGCAGACATTGAAGGTGCCTACTAGATTGACTTGAAGGGTCTTGTTAAAAATATCGAGCGGGCAGGGTTCTCCACGACTGACCGTTTTAGCACCATAAACAATACCGGCACAATTGATAGCCGCATGGATACCGCCGTATTTTTGTTGTGCAAGTTGGATGGCGTTTTGAATGTCTTCACTTTGAGTGACATCGCCACCAAAAAAAGCGGCCTTTTCTCCAAGTTGCTTAATTTTGTCTTCGCTTTCCGGTTTGGGAAGATCCAATACTAAGACTTGAGCGCCTTTTTTAATAAGATTTTCTGTAACAGCAAGGCCTAAACCCGAAGCACCCCCCGTGACAAGTGCGGTTAGATGAGATATTTCCATTTTTTTTCCTTAGAGAATCTAAAAACTAAAACTAGCTTCTCCCTAACATTGCTTAAGTTTCAAGCCAATAGAATTATTTGTCCATTGATAAGGGGCTTTAATGCGCATTTGGAAAGGATTGTGCGATTTGTTTTGTAATAGGTTCAAAGAGCTCCTTATGGGAAATTGGGTATTCGATATGAAGGGTTTTAAGAATGTCCTGGTGAAGTACATATTTTTCTAAGACTTGGGTTTGGTTTTCTTTTTCATAAGTGAGTATAAAACTTTTTGTAGTCGATTCTTTTTTTAATAATTTATATTTTTCAATAATTTTTAATTTATCATTAATAATTTGATTTAAGTTTTTGGGGTGGCTGAGATAAGCACCTTGTGCATTTATTTTTGCTAACCCATCAGGCGAGATAAAAATATTTTCTGCTTTTGTTTGTGTCCCTTTTTGTTGCGTAAAAAGTTCTGAAGGATAGGATAAAGAAAAGCTATACTGAAAGTTATGATAAGTTTTAAACTCAGGTTTTTGGCCCCATCCTTGAGCGCATAGTACCATGAGACTGAAAAAAATCAGACTGAATCCAATTTTAAAAATAGATAAAAAAGAAAATTTCATATTTGACTCCCCAAAAAACGTTTGAGTTCTGTTGTTCTATTGGAGTATTTTGCAAATAGAAGGCCAAAAGGACTTTTTAGGTAAAAAGTCCTTTTAAATAGAGTGTTTATTCTTAAAAGAGGAGAGATCAGTGAATAGAAAAAGAGTTTGATTTTCGAATTTTTTAGTCCGAAAATCAAACTCTGGTGTGGACTTTATTTTTGAGGGAGGGAGCTATTCAAATAATTTTTTGTATTCTCCGTAGTCTTCCTTTTCTAAATCTTCTTTGGGAATAAATCTTAAACTTGCCGAGTTGATGCAATATCTCATGCCTTCGGGTCCTGGACCATCAGGAAAGACGTGACCTAGATGAGCGTCTCCGGTTTGACTACGAACTTCGGTACGTGTCATACCGTGGCTTTGATCCACTTTTTCTTTGATGGTATTTTTGTCAATGGGTTGGGTAAAACTGGGCCACCCGCTACCCGAATCAAATTTATCTGTCGAGCTAAAGAGGGGTTCTCCTGTCGTAATATCGACGTAGATGCCTTGGCGATGATTGTCCCAGTACTCATTTTGGAAAGGGGCTTCGGTGCCGTCTTTTTGAGTGACTGTATATTGAAGAGGCGTGAGTTTTTTCTTAAGGATATCATCAGGGGCCTTTTGATAGTTTTTATTTGTCTTTTTTTCCTCCGTCTTCCAAATTTTTTCAATAAACTGTTTGCGGCCTGAATTTTGGCTATAACTTTGATAGTGAGCCGGGTTGGTTTTATAAAAATTTTGATGGTAATCCTCAGCCATGTAAAATTTTTCGTAAGGGCGAATGGGAGTCACAATCTTTTTTTCAAAGCGCCCCGATGCAGTGAGTCTTTTTTTAGACTCTTCGGCCTCCAACTTTTGCTGCTCGTTATGATAAAAAATAGCGGTTTGATATTGAGAACCGCGATCGACAAATTGACCTCCGGAATCAGTAGGGTCAATGTTTTGCCAAAAGATGTCTAAGAGTTCCTCGTAGCTGGTTAGCTTGGGGTCGTAGAGAATCTGAATGGCCTCGACATGACCTGTGCTTCCGCTGGAGACATCTTGATAGCTTGGGTTTTCTTGATGGCCTCCAGTATAGCCGGAGTAGACTTCGGAAACGCCTTTAAGCTGTTCAAAAGGAGATTCCATGCACCAAAAACAGCCTCCAGCAAAAGTGGCTTGTGCGAGATTTTTATTTTCGAGATTTGATTTTGTTTCCATAGTATTTTCTTTTCCTTCAGAGTTACGACAAGACGTGACGAAAAAAGTGAGGGTGAGTGTTAAAATTATCCAAAAATTTTTATTAACTCTATTAAATAACATTTCTAACCTTATGTATTCACTTAACTAAAGTCAAAACCTTTAGCATTAGCTTCTTAGTGTTATAATAGAAAGTACTTAAGAAAGCCCATAAAAGTTACAGTTACTGAGTCCCACAGGCATAGGCTAAACAAAGCATAGCCTCCGTCTTCTCTAACCCAAGAAGTGAAAGTATTTTATCATCGTGAACGCTTCCTAACTCATACCCAGCCAACTTTTCTTGGGCCACCCTTAAAGATAAATTTTGAGCATAATGGCCTGCCTCAATTAAGACAAAACGGCCTCCGCGTTCAGCATATTTTTTACAAGTTCTTTCAGGAAAAGCCACAAAGAAGAAAAGAATATTGGGAGCGTCCATAGCTTCTGGCGTGATAAAAGTTTTGAGGTCTGGCCAGTCGGGGGCGTCTTTAAGAATAGAAAGTGCATGCTTGCCTACATTATAATATAAAATTTTTTTATTTAAGGCTGGAGAGGCCATATTCCAAGTTATGGCAAAAACCTCAATAGGGTATTTGCCTCCTGCAGAAGCTAATAAACGTCGCTTGTCTTTCAACTGGCTAAAGGCAAAAAAAAGACTGCCCAGTTGTTTTTCGCTTAAGCTTTTTTTAGAGAATTTTCTCAAGCTTTGGCGTTGTTGCATCGTTTTGGCAAGTCTGTCCTTAGGTTGAATTAGTGGATAATCCAGAGAAGCATACAGTAATTGAGGGCTTAATGGGATTTCGGCTGCGTCTGCTTCGATGTTTTGCGCAAGTTTGATTCCGGTGACATCGTTGATTTTTGAATTTTCCCAAAAGAGTTGAAAGAGAGGGGCTTTTAGCTGATTTATTTTATTTTTTATTTTTTTGGTATGCGTCATGATTTATCCTAAAGGGTGTGGATAAGGGTTAGGGAAGTGTCCCACTTTATCTGCAAGCTCAGCGTAGCGCCACGTAACCTGGGAACAGTTGCCGCCCAAAAAAGGAATGCGCTCGTCTCCATGTAAGAAAGCCAAGTCTGGAGAAATGATGCGAACAACCGTCAAGCCGACTTGTGCAACATCCGGTAGCGTCAGATCTTTATAAAACAGGCGTATGTTTGCTAGCTTGAGTTTTTGCAAAAGTGCTTCCAGTATTTTTTCTACTGATTGATTTTGGTTAATGGAATTTTCTTTTTTGTGTTGCTGGCTAAAAGGAGAAACGCTTTTACTCAGAAGGGGAATGTTCTCCCATTTATTAGGGTGGTAAGTGTAATAGGCCGCATGGTCTTCAAAACAAATGACTTCACTTGTCTTGCTAAATTTTTTTCCTGGATTTTTATTATAGAAGTAGCCCGCAAACTCCTTGAAGCCATTCTAAGAAAGCCTTTTCGCAAGCTTGTTCTAAATTTTCTCGACAGGCGACACCTAAAGAAATGCGTTTTATTCCGCGCATGGGCAGATATCCACAAACGGCAATCACTGGATGAGGGTTCCAGTCTTGAGTCAGATCAAAAACTTGGATTTTTCCCCCCAAAGCTTGGACTTTTTCTTGGTAGGTTTTTGGGGCTGCAATTTCTCTTCCTGGAAGCGAGTTAAGCCAGGTGACGGTTAGGGCATCGCGTTCCAAGACTTCTTGCAGGCCTCTTAGTAAGGCAAAATATCGGATAAAATGAGCAGAAAGCCCTGTGGAAGTAGAAGGGACATAACGGTGTGTTGTATCCATGCCGCTCAGTCCAATGATTTCATGAGGAATCCAAAAGCTTGCGTTATTATATAAAGAGAAAACTTCTCCGTAATAGATTTCTTGGGCTTGGGGATTTTTAAAAGGAAAGTTTTTTTGTTGGTATTGTTCTTTAGAAAAAAAAGAAAAATTTTGATAAGTCAGTAGCGAATCTTTGTTTTTGATTTCTTCATAGCTTTTAACTTTGGGTAAAAATTTAGCTCCGTTATAGCGCTCTAATGATTCGGCAATGGCAGCACAAATGGCTTGGTTGCGGTTGAAACTGATTCCACCATTGGCCGTCTTTTCAAATTCATTAATGTCATAAGAGCATGCCACATTAAAAATATCCTCGATATCTGCAAAGCTGCTTTCGATTTCGTAATAAGGTAAGGCTAAGCCACAGCGATAGCTGCAAGTTTGTTCTAGGAGGTATTGGTTAAGATTTTTTTGCATATTTGAATCTAAGTTATATTTTTTTCCATCAGAGTAATGATGACAAAGAATGCTAATATAAATTCTATAATAAAAAAGAGGGGGGGGAGAAGGGTTTCTTTAAGTACCCATGCTCGGGTCACTTTGAGATCTTTTTTGACGAAATATATAAATACTCCGTAGCCGATAGGGGCTACACCCAATAAAGGCAGAGTCAAGTCATAAGAGAGAAAATATGTTTCTGCCAGCCAAATGGATAAAGCAAATAGGATAAAAAAAACGGTCAAAAAACCTGGCCACATGACAATACCCAGCAGGGTGTAGAGAATTTTTTTAGTGGGTGATTCAAGATTTTGTTCTTGTGAGATTTTTTTACTGTTTATGTATAAAGATCTCGATGTCAAAACGGAAGTTGTGATCGTTGAAATCACACAGGAACAACAAGAGCAACAGCAGCAACAGGATGGAGTTGCCAAACTGGGACGGAGAGAGTTTTGATCAAATTGAGTTTTGAGTTTTTTCATGCCTACTTTTTTACTTTGTTATTATAACCCTTTTAATATGTAAGTAAAAATAAGATAATAAAGAATTCGATGACTAAAAAAATAATGGGTAAAAAGAATGCTTTGGCCATCCATACATCCGGCAAATGAAGTCGTTTTTTTATTGAGTATAACAAGAGACCATAAACAGTCACGGGTATGAGGAAAGAAAAAAGAAAAAGAGCGTCCGAGTGGCTGGTAGTTATCAATAAAACAAGGAAGAGGGCTACCATGAAAGGCCATAAGAAAACGCCTAATAAAGTATAGAAAATTTTTTTTTCTTTAGAAATAAGGAAGTTCTCCTGCTTATTTAGCATAGTTGTTTTATATAAAGATCTCGATGTCAAAACGGAGGTTGTGATCGTTGAGATAACGCAGGAACAACAGCAACTGCAGCAACAAGAAGGAGTTGCCAAGCTAGGCCGGAGAGAGTTTTGATCAAATTGAGTTTTGAGTTTTTTCATTTTTGACTTCTTTTAAAAAAGCTATCCACTCCAAGGTAATTCAAAAGCCCCTTTGCCATAGGTTGCTGACTCAGGATAACATATCTCGCACCAAGGTAGACGGTAAACGGGGTCTTTTTGTGCACTAAGCCGCTCCACATCAAAGGCCCAAGTGGCTTCAATGAGTTCAGGACAAGTTCCCATATTTTGAAAAATTTCTAGTTGAGTTTTGATGAGTGCTGCGATGAGTTCGGGCTGTTCTTGAATTTGTGGCCTATCAGGTGTAGGGTGATCCCCCCAATGTTGAATAATTTTTCCTGCATAACAAGATAAGCACGCCGTTTTTTGAGGGAAAACCAAAGGGCCCATAGAGACCGTATGATGAAAACTCACATCTACAAAAAGATGAGGTAAAGACAGGCTCATATAATTTGCATCCAAATTTTCTTTAAGTGTTCCCCCTTGTTTGATGATGAGAAGCAGGTCAGCTTTGTCGTAGGATTTAGTCAAGGCAAGTTTCTTATTTTCCAGTGTATAAGTGTGTAGTAAGCTCTCAATTTTGAGGTGGGGTTCTCCCAGCCACTGAATAGAAAAAACTAAAGGTGTAGTCGTTTCGGTGCTCACTAAAAAGACTTTAGCCTGGATTAATTGCTGGAATACCTGAGTAATTTTTGAATCTTTAGAACTTTGAAGAGATTCTAAGTTTCCCTCTTGATATTTATCAAAGAAAAACTGTGCTTGTTCTGGTGTAAGCTCTTCGATGAGATAAAGTTCATCTGCCCCTGCAGAAGCAATAAGCTGTTCATTTTCTAGTATAAGATTCCAGTGAAGATTTTTTATATAGTCGATTTCCATATATCCTGCTTACATGAAAACATCTTCTCTAAGAATAGGTTTAAGAAGACTGAGGCCTTATCTATCTGACTTTAATATATCATGAAAGGTTAAAGTTATTTAGTATTTAGTAAAGAAGTTTGAAGAATTTTACCCGACTATCCTTTCATCCAGTCATTAACATCCTTTGCTACTTGCTGAGGAATCTCTTTTGGTAAGAGGTGGTGTGCACCTTGATATACCATTATTTTTGAGTCAGCGATTTGTTGGTGGAGGTATTGAGAGTATTTGACAGGTGCAAGAAAGTCTTTTTCGCCAACTAAAATAAGCGTTGGCAGTGCAATTTTTTTAACTTGTTTCATTGCATTAAAGTTGTCGCAGATTTCAAAATCATTTAGCAAGGTTCTTTGTATGCTTTTTTGAAAAGTTTCTTGGTAGAGCTGGGCTAAGGCTGGATCGATTTTATACGCAACCCATTTAAACAAAGTCCATTTTAAAAAGGGAAATAACAAAGGCGCCCTAAGTAGTTTAAGCAAATGTGGGTGGACTTTAAGCTTGGCTCCTGTACTCATTAAAATAATGCCCGATAAAAGTTTGGGTTGCTCCAGGGCGATTTGCTGCGTGACCAAAGCTCCCATAGAGTGTCCCATACAAATGGGTTTTTTAATTTGCTTTTTTTTGATGTAGCTGATGACGGCATCTACATACATTTTTAGATTGGGAGTTTTTCGAGTTTTTTTTCGACAGGGTAGGTTGATGAGATGCAACTTGCCCTTCAGCGAATCCAAAAATGCTTTGGGCCAAAAGCTTTTATCAAGACCCGCTCCATGGATGAGAATAATATCTTTCATAAATTGAGCTTTCACTGGATCCAAAAATTTTGTAGAGCATTAAATTCGATATAAACAGATCATAAAAAGCTTAATAACATAATAAAACGAGTTTTAATGCAGTTTTTTGCTTCTTCTAAAAAAATATTATAGTTTCGATACTTATCTTGTATTTGTCTTTAAATCTGATAGGGTGCTCAAACATTTTAAGGTTTCTCTCAAGCTCATCCATATAAAAAGGTGATTACGAGCGAAATGAGTCATCAATACGGTATTTGATGATAATGTCTAATGATAAAGGTTTTATATGGAAGTTACAAAAAAAATTGAAAGAAATCTCTCTAGTTTTCAAGAGCTCAAAATATCCCCTCAATCACTTGCTGTCCTTCAACAGATGAAAATTTCTCAACCCACGGAGATTCAAAGCCAGGCGATTCCTTTTGCTTTAGAATCAAGAGACATTATGGGGATTGCTCAAACGGGAACGGGTAAAACGCTTGCTTTTGGGTTGCCGACAGTTGAAAACTTAGCTGCCAGTTCGGGGTCTGCTTTGATACTGTTGCCCACGCGCGAATTAGCCCAACAAGCTTACGAGACCTTTCAAAAAATAGCGCGTCCATATCAGCTAAGAACGGCTATGTTAATAGGAGGAGAATCTATAAGAAAACAAGTTTCAGCACTTAAACAAAAGCCTCGTATTATCATTGCCACACCCGGTCGTTTGATAGATTTATTAAAACAACAATTAGTTAGTCTTAAAAATATTCAAATTTTAGTATTGGATGAAGCTGATCGCATGCTTGATATGGGGTTTGCTCCACAGATCAATCAAATTTTTAAGACAGTTCCCAACAAGCGCCAGACGATGCTTTTTTCTGCTACTATGCCTCAAGAGATTAATCAACTAGCAAGAAAATATATGAAATCTCCTCTACGTATTGAGGTCACTCCCGAAGGGACAACTGCCAAGGATATTCAGCAAGAACTTTTCATCGTTAACCAAGAAATGAAGTTTTTATTGCTAGTCAATTTACTCAAACAATTAGACGGGTCTGCACTTGTTTTTTCTCGCACAAAATACAGTGCAAAAAAAATTGCGCAAACCCTTAGGTATTTAGGGCATTGCTCTGCCGAGATACATTCCAATCGTAGCCAGGGGCAGCGTCGCGAAGCCATGGAAGGCTTTCGTTCCGGGAAATATCGAATCTTGGTTGCAACGGACATTGCAGCACGAGGTATCGATGTCAGTCATATTGAGCTTGTGGTTAATTTTGACCTGCCGGATAATTCGGCGGATTATGTTCATCGGATTGGACGCACAGGTCGGGCAGGGAAAAAAGGGAGAGCCATTTCCTTTGCGACTCAAGCACAAAGAAAAGATGTCAAAGTGATCGAAAGATTAATCAAAGCAAGTTTAAAGATTAGCCCTTTGCCTGAATTAGAAAAAATCGAAATCCCTACTCGGGACCAGTTAAGCCGAAGTAAAAGTTTAAAACGTGATCAAGTTTCAAAAAAGCGTTCCAAAAAAAAGAAATCAAGTTCAAAAAGAAGGACCTACCGAATTAAAAATAAGCGTAGCTCTTGACCTTAAAAATTGTTTATTGTTCAATCTGAAATTTAGTTTTGAAAAAAACCTATTTCATGTTATTTATTCTTTAATGAGCTTAACTTTTTAGCATTTTATATTTACCTATTTACATTTCCTTAAAAGCCACTAAAAAGTTTTGAACACATTGAACGCCCGTTCAAAATTTTCTTGTAAGTACATGAAATTACTGTGTATTTTTTTACAAAAATGAAAAAACGCCTTTTTTCTTAACTGTTTATAAATATCCCTTTTCAAGTTAAAAATTCTTATTTAAGCTCCAAAAATCATGCAAAAAAAAGTAAGCATTTTTGAGGAAATGTACTCACTCATGTTGAACCATTTAGGCTCACAAAACTGGTGGCCGGGGGAAACTCCCTTTGAGGTCATGGTGGGGGCCATCCTCACTCAAAACACGAATTGGTCCAATGTCGAAAAAGCCATTTCTCAACTTAAAGAACATCAGCTACTCGATCCACAAAAACTTTATCAGCTGTCAGCAGAAGAGCTTGCGCCGTTGATTCGCTCTGCAGGTTATTTTAATGTGAAGTCCATCCGTTTAAAAAATTTTATAAAGTTTTTTGTGGAAAGGTATTCTGCTTCAATCCAAGCCATGCAAAAAGTCGATGGCTTTACAATGAGAGAACAACTCTTAAGTATACGAGGGATTGGACCGGAAACCGCGGACAGTATTTTACTCTATGCACTTGAGCACCCCATCTTTGTGATCGATGCCTATACGTATCGAATTTGGAGGCGCCATTTTTTAATTGAAGAAGCGGCCAACTATGAAGACATGCAGGAGCTAGCTCATTCTGTTTTATCCCAAGACCTTAAAAAATTTAATGAATTTCATGCTCTCTTAGTTAATGTAGGAAAAAATTATTGCCGACCTAAAAAACCCAAATGCGAGCTTTGCCCTTTGCAGGGTCTCAATTGGCAAGAGGGGCAGAGACATCCTCATGAATGATCGATCCAAAAAAAGCTTTGATGAATTTTATCAAGAACAATGGAATAAACACTGGCCTGAGCTAAAAGAATCTCTTCAATTGGAAAGTCCCAAACTCGCTCGATTGAATCAATGGGCAATCGAAAACACTTCTCAAAAAATTGAACTCGATTTACCCTTTCATTTTTTATGGTCTGAGAAAAAAACTCTTTTCCAAAATGAGCATAATTTAAGTGCTTACTACCTGATGGACTTTGCTTCCTGCTTACCGGTTTTGGCCTTGGATTTAAAAAAAAACGACAGTCTATTAGATATGTGTTCAGCACCGGGGGGCAAAGCTTTGATGATCATCGAACAAAAAAACAGCGGTGAGAATATTTATCTCAATGACAGTTCTTTCCCAAGGGTAAAAAGATTGTATTCCGTTCTTAAAGAATACTTGCCAAAAAGCAAATTAGCTCAAATCCAGACACTGCACAGTGATGGGCGCTTTCTCTTTCAAAAAGATTTAAGTAGCTTTGATAAAATTTTATTAGATGCGCCCTGTTCCAGTGAGCGTCATGTTTTGCAAAATGTTAAAGAGTTAAAAAAATGGTCGCCTTCACGAAGTCGACTCCTAGCCAAGCGCCAGTATCAATTATTAAAAGCAGCTTGGAAATTACTTAAAGTTAATGGTCGTTTAGTATACTCGACTTGTTCCATTTCTCATTTAGAAAATGATCGAACCATTGAAAAATTTTTGACGCAAAAAAAAATCCAAGCAAAAGTGATTCGACAAGATTGGCCTCTCGGAGAGTCAACGCAGTACGGGTGGCAGGTGTTACCCACTCATAACATGAAAAAGCTTGGAAGTGGATGGGGGCCGATGTATATCTCGGTTTTGGAAAAGTTATAGCATTTTCCCCATAGAAAAAATGCCGTAAAATCCGATATGAACGAAGCCGATAAACCCGCACTGTTTGAGGTCCGGTTTATCGGACCGAGTTTGCGGGTTTAGGCGAGAGTGAATGAGGATTTAGGCATTTTATTCGGGGGATAGAGTCTTTTTCTTTGTTACTTTCTTTTTGACTCATCAAAAAGAAAGTAAGAAGAAAAATTTGAGTCATTCTATATGAAAAAAAATCAAAAAAAAATATCCGAAATGAACATAACTGAGCTCGAATCCGAAATCCAACGTCACAATGAGCTCTATTTTAAAAAGGCCAACCCTGAGATTAGCGACTACGACTTTGATCGCATGGTGGAACGTTTAAAAAAGCTTCAACCTGCATCCAAAATCCTTACAGAGATTGGTTCAGACCTCACGCCGGATACAAAAAAAGTCGAGCATTCTTCCCCCATGCTGAGCCTGGATAAATGTTACACAATCGAAGAACTACTCAAATGGAGCGAAAAGTTCTCCGGCCAAATTTCCGTTTCTCCCAAGATAGATGGGCTTGCCATCGCCATCCGCTATGACCAAGAGGGCAAACTCTACCTTGCCGAAACCCGTGGAGATGGTTTCAAAGGAGACGAAATCACAGAAAATGTTCGACAAATTCAAGACATTCCAAAACAAGTCACTGAGCCCCAGATAGAAGTTCGCGGTGAAGTTTACATGCCCCTTTCTATCTTTGCTAAGTTTAAAGATACTTTTGCGAATCCGCGCAATTTAGCCAGTGGTGCACTCAAACAAAAAGACCCCAATAAAACAGCGGGGTATCATCTCAAGTTTTTTGCTTATGATCTCATGGGTCTCGATCTGGAAAGTGAAGAAAAAAAATACGCACTTTTACAAAAGCTCGGTTTTCAACCCGCACCCAGTTTTTTTGTTCAAAAAGACAAAACAATTTTACAAAAAAAATATGACACGTTTTTAGAACAGCGTGAGCAAGTCGATTACGAAACCGACGGTGTGGTTTATCGAGCTAATCAAGTCGACGAACAGGTTCGTTTGGGAGCCAGTGCGCATCATCCTCGTTGGGCGATTGCTTATAAATTTCAGGGCGAATCGGGCGTTACTTTCTTGCGCGATGTTGAATGGAGTGTTTCACGCACGGGTGCTTTAACTCCCATTGGTTTAGTCGATCCAGTTAAACTTTCTGGTGCCAGTATTCACCGCATCTCTTTGCATAATATTGGCATGCTCAAAAAAGTGGGTGTGACTTTGGGTGCTAAGGTTGCGGTGATGCGTCGAGGTGGTGTGATTCCTCATTTAGAAAGCGTTTTGGAAAAAACAAATCGAGAAATTCTTCTTCCAAAAACTTGTCCATCCTGTGGCTTTCCTGCTGAAATCCAAGACGACTTTTTATTTTGCACTAACCCTGGAGGCTGCCGAAAAACCAAACTGGGAGAGCTGGAACACTTTTTAAAAGTTTTGGAGATCGATGGTTTTGGCCCAAAACTCATCGAGCAACTTTATGATTCAGACTTGGTAGAAGAGCTCAGTGATTTTTTTACACTTACTTTAGATGATTTAATCCCTCTCGATCGAGTGGGAGAAAAACTGGCTCAAAAACTTTTAAAAAATATCGAGAGTCGAAAAAAAATTCCATTGGCTTTATTTTTACAAGCCTTGGGAATTCCCGAATTAGCCAAACATGTGAGTGAAATTCTAGCCAAAAAATATCGGAGCTTAGAAAATATTTTTCAAGTACAAAAAGAAGAGCTTTCTGAAATCCATACGATTGGTGACAAGATTGCAGAGCATGTTGTTGCAGGCTTACAAACAAAAAGGCAGCTTATTGATAAACTTTTGCAACACATTGAACTTCAAGAAAAAACGCCTGTGCAATCAGGGAAACTATCCGGTAAGACCTTTCTTTTTACTGGAAAAATGGCCAGTTTAAAACGCCACGATGCTGAAAAAAAAGTTAATGAGTTTGGTGGAGAAATCGCGGACAGTGTCACGAGGGACCTCGATTATTTAGTGATTGGTAGCGAAGGCTATCGCAATCGACAAAAAAGCAATAAGTGGATCAAGGCGGAAAGTTTACTGCAAAAAGGGGCTGCGATTGAGATTATCAGCGAGGAAGATTTTCTAAAAATGCTATAAATTCCTATTAGGATCAAAGTATATTTTTTAATGATTTAAACAAGTTACAAATAAATGATTTAAAAAGTTAAAAATTAAAATCCATTTTAATTAAATCAACGTTTCCAAAGAGTATCCGCAATAAATACCTCACAATTATTGCATAAAAACATTTACATAAAATATTGCTTTAGGAGGCATTTATGAAATTAAACAAAAAAGTTTATTTATTTGTACCCTTTATATTAGCTTTGGCTGTTCAAGCCTGTGGTTCTTCTTCACACCATTATCACCCAGACCCTTATCCTGAACCCAACCCTAACTATCCACCGAGTCAGGCAGAATTGAATGCAGTGAATTCTAGTATGGATGATTTTTTGCTGCAGGAAGCCCAATTTGTAGACGATTATATTTTGGATGAAGGTGTTATCGATTGTTTGGCTGTTCATGAGGCAGTCGAAAGTCTGCAAGGTGTGGTGGCTTGTTCACATGCCGGAGAATTTGAAGCGACTCTACTTGATTTTCAATGTGAGGATTTTGGAATCGTTCATGCGGATTTTGTCATGGACTATCAATTTTATAATTGTCAGGATTCACTCCATGGAATCGAAGACGGCTCTCTGGAAGTAACCTGGGATTGGTCCACAGAGTGGTTAGAGTTTACTTTAGATAGCAATATCATGGAAATTAGCGGGTTGGATGTCGAGTACGAATATACTCATTTTGATTTTGAAAATAATTCACAGTCCTGTGGTGGAACCACTTATTATGACGACTATGCATGCGATTGGCAGCCGGACTGTACCTGTGTTTTAGTGGATGCTTATAAACAAGCCACTCCAGTAGAACTACAAAAAAACCAATCCACTTTGTTAAAGAGAAATTTGCCAGCTCAAAAATTATAAAATTTTTATTGTTAAGTTAAAAAAGCGCTGAGAAAGGTTTAGATGCGAGGCGGAGATAAAGTTTAGTCAGGAGTCGTACTAAAGTACGTCGAGTGATTAAACTTTATTGACAACAAAGCAGATAGGCATTTATCAGCGCTTTTTTTTAATAATTCATGCAGTAAACTTGCTGCTGTCCCCCGACATACTTATAAGACAGCACACCCTTGCGGCAGGCCTCGAGCACACGAGGACAGCGGTCTGCAAAGGGACACCCAGAAGGGATTTGTGAAAGTGGCGGGACCGTTCCCGCGATGGTATAAAGTTCTTTTTCTTTTTCCGAAAAAAGTCGAGGAATGGATTTAAGTAAGCCAATCGTATAAGGGTGTTTTGGAAAATCAAATAGTCTTTTGACCGGAGCCTTTTCAACCATTTTTCCGGCATACATCACATGAACGTCATCGCAGACCTGGGCGACCACTCCTAAATCGTGAGTGATTAAAATAACCGACATTTGCATATCTTGAATAAGTTCTTGGATGAGTTCCAAAATCTGTGCCTGAATGGTCACATCCAGTGCTGTGGTAGGTTCGTCTGCAATCAGAATTTTAGGGTGGCAACTGAGTGCCATAGCGATCATAACCCTTTGGCGCATGCCACCGCTCATTTGATGTGGGTAATCGCGAATCCGTTTTTCTGCATCAGGAATCCTGACCTTGCGCAACATATCAATAGCTTTTTCTTCGGCCTCAGCTTTGCTGATCTCTTGATGTAGGAGAATGGCTTCCATGATTTGGTTGCCAATGGTGAAAACCGGATTAAGTGAAGTCATGGGTTCTTGAAAAATCATGGAGATCTCATTGCCACGAATTTTTCTCATCTCGGCTTCAGGCAATTGATAAAGATCGTTAGATGTATTTTCGATGTTGCTGGTGGAG
>JAUHYS010000265.1 GCA_030426445.1 bacterium | reverse complement strand
TCTAAATGTTGCATGTTAAGTTTCATTGTCATTTCCCTTTTCTTAAAAAAATTAAGGTAAGTTAATGTCCAAAACGGCAACTCCTGGAGCAGTCACTCCTTGAGACCATTTTACGCCTTCAGTTAACTGGATTGCAGTGCCACCATCAGCGGATTTTCGAAAACGTCCGCGGTGACTTACAGGAATACCTGCGAGAGTTTCTTCTACGACTCCCACTGCCTGATTACCTCCTTCAGTGACTGCGATTTCAGTAATTTCAAGAGTGACATCTTGATCTGAAGTGATTGTGACAACCTTTCCTTCAGTAGTCACGTTAGCAACACCTTCCATTGCAGTAATAGCATCATCTAAAAGACCCATCGTTGTTGACTGGTTAACACTAAAAGTAACCTCACTGATAGGTTCACCATTAACTTTAAGATTAATTTTATTCCCAATTTCAAAATCAATATCAAAAGTAATTGTTTGGATTTGCTGTTTACCATCAATACGAATATAAACGGGATCTTCTTCATTAAGAGATTCTTCAGCATGGACAAAAACTCGGCCCCGTTTAATCACCGCAACTGCAGATTTTTCTGGATAAGAACCGCCTTCAATGGATTCATCACGAATAGAAACACCTCTAAAACGGCTTTCTTTATCTACGTCAGGCAGCTTAATACCGTCATCGTCATCAACAATATTGAAAAGCGCACGACCAAAAGGAACCTCTTGAGGAGGGTTATTCTTAGTCACAACGTCGTGAAAGCCGCTATCTGCAAAGCCACCACTGACCCCAATGGGTGAGTCGTCTGTATAATTAACTTTAAAAGACATGATTCAATCTCCTTATTTAAATTTTTTGCTATAATGATTTTCTTGAATGTATTTTTCACGAGCATCTTGAAAAGATCCCTTGTCGTCAGCACTATCCTGCTTGTTTTTGAGAATGACTTCAGAAAGAGCGCTATCTTCAGCAACTTCTGATAAAGCAGAAATAAATCCATCTAAATAAGCTTCACTTTTAAAAGCTTCGCTATCAACCTTCATCTCTGGCTTAAGCTTTGAAATAACTTTTTGTTTGATTTCTAAATCAGAAAGCTCATCAAGCTTGGCATCCTCACCTAAAATTTTTTTAGCTTGTCCTTCTAGGACTAAGCGAGCTTTAGATTCAGCTAGACAGTCCGATTTTTGGTGCTGGGATTTTTTAAGCTCTTCAATCTCTTTATTCTTCTTCTCAATTTCCAAGTTTGCAGCATCAAACTTACCCTTTAGTTGATCGAGTTCATTTTGAGATGCTTTTAGGGCATCCATTTTACTTTGAAGTACAGGAGCTAGAGGCTCACTGACTTCATATTCCACATTGTCGACTTTTATTTTTGCCATAGACATGGATGGGTCTCCTTTTTTTTGATCGGTTTTAATGACGTGAATAGCTTTTCCGTAGGAAGAAAGAACTTCTCCCTCTTTTGAATCAACGCGAACACGGGCCTCTGGACCTGCTCTTCCTACAGAAACTAAAGCTAAATGGTTATAACGAATATTGCGCTGAATAGCGTCGTAGCGAACTCCCTCAAACACCCCCGCACTCATTTCAAGATCGCAAATATACCCGCAGGAAAGCTCCTCTTTCTCTTTATTCTGGACAGCTTTAATTGCAGATTCATCGGTAATGGTGAGCTCTACCTTGACGAATGAACCGTCAGCCTCAACCCCTGAAGTGTGTCCAACGTTATACTTCGATGCATTGGCAGAGCTCACCATCTCGGGTGGGTGATCTTTTGTAATGAGGACATTTGAAAGACTTTTTAAAGACGAAGAGTCAAAGACCTCATCATAAGGCCTGAGCTCGCGTTGAACGCTACCATTGGGAAGTTGATACTCAAAGATGCCGGCACGTGTGGCGTAACCGTCCGCAATCAGAAAACCTTGTGGGTTAACTTCGGGCTTACGAAACTCTCCTCTGTCAATGCGAATCGAGCGCACTTGTCGAACCTGAATTTTTTGATTAGTTCTCGGATAGTTTCTGTTCTGTCGAGACCAGAACACCTGTATGGCACAGGGAGCACTTAGCTTTTAGACTTCGCTAAGGAGAAGTTTCTTGATAAGGAGAACATATACGTAATTTTAATTTTTGTAAATAAGATTTTATTTTTTAAAAAAATTAGGTTTAAAAATTCGAGAACTTTATCACTTCAATGGGCCACGCCATTGCACATACTCTTTACCTTTAGGAGTTGCATTTACGAATTCATTATTATCAACAGTAATTAAATGATGTGATTTTAATACTTCTACAATTACTTTTTTTTCTTCAATAGGAAAATTAGGTGCTATCTGAGTAATTAAAGTATCAATGTAAGAAAGGTTAATTGAATTAAAATTAGAACCTACAATAAAATCCAATATTTTTTGAGTACTACTAACCAAAAATAAATTTAAATAATTATATTCCCATAGATAAGTTTTTGTTTTCTCAATCTTAAAGATATTAATTATCTTATCAAGTAAATCTTTTGACAATTTACTATTATTATCTGCTATTTCCTTAAGTTCTTCAGGTATAGGTTCAACAATATTTTCTTTTTCTATATTTTTTTTATAAGGTTCAATTTTAGGCATTTGATGAGTTTGGATGCCGCCACCACCAGGTATTGTAATTTTTATTATACGATCTATCAATCCCTTGATATTTTTCCTCAAAAAGCAAAAAATAATAAAGGCGACTACCCCTATAACAACATGCGAGCTTAGAAGCACTTTAAGGTATTTTAATAATAAAGGGTAATCTATATAAGTTTCACAAATCATTAACTTCAATCTATTATAGGAACAGCCACACACCTGCAATTAAAATCATCTCCTGGATGCCCTGTTGCCGGAGGATCGGACCAAGAGAAAATCTTGCCATCATTTGCTTTATGAGTATCTCTAACCCTCTCATCCCCTGAAGTTGACCATCGATATTTTTTAATGCCTGCCTGAGTCTGCCTGAGCTGAGTTAGATCCCCGTTAAACTTTGATATTTGGTCCCTGGCAATGAATGCTGCCCTTCGCTGTGAGACACCAAATTGTGCTTTGACTTCCTTGGCTACATCTTTAGAAAGCTTCCCTGTTTGAGCTCCA
>JAUHYS010000013.1 GCA_030426445.1 bacterium | reverse complement strand
AATAGTTTAGCCTATATTCTAATGGACGCCAAACGCGATCTCGAAACAGAGGAAGAAGGGTTAATGCTTTCTTTGTTAGAAAGGAATGCGCATTTAAAAATACTTTTTACCAAATCAGACAGGCTCAATCAATCCTTGCGCAAACAAAGAGAAAAATATATTTCTGAATTTTTAAAACAAAAATTTTCTCAAGCTAAAATCAATTGGCAGTTGGTTTCCGTAAAAACAAATGAAGGAATCGAGGCCCTTCAAAAAGAAATTTATCAATATGGCCAAACTGATAAAAATTAAAATTCGTCCCATGAAAGAAAAAGATGTTAAGCAGGTTTGGCAAATTGAAAAGCTTTGTTTTAAACAACCCTATAGTTTAGCAATTCTGCGACAAGAACTCAATATTGAGGCTGCCCAAGTCTGGATTGCCACTTGGCGAAACAAAGTACTCGCTTATATCGATTTTTGGCATATACATGACGAAATCGAACTTGTCAGCATTGCGGTACACCCCGATTGGCGAAGAGAAAAAATCGGTCACGATTTGATGAATGCCATGATAGACTATGCAAAAAAAAATCACGTCAAGTTTATTTACTTAGATGTCAGGTCAGGCAACTTGGCCGCACAAAAATTTTACACCAACTTAGATTTTAAACAAGTCGGTTTACGCAAGCGCTATTATGCTGATAATGACGAAGATGCGATGATTTTAAAAAAGGAACTTCATTCATGAAAGCTTCTCTCATTCAAGACAGATTATGCGACGTTGTTTATCAGATTCCTTTATCAGCAAACTATTATCGTTTAGGTTTGCATAGTCAAATCGATCAATTCACTCCTGGACAATTTGCCATGTTGGCTGTGCCACAAATCGCTGGGGTTTTATTGCGCCGCCCTTTTAGTTTGGCTAAACAGGATGGACCCATAACTGAAATTCTTTATAAAGTTGTGGGCAAGGGCACGCAGGCACTCAGTCAAGTCGATGTCGGTAAAAAAATTTGGATGCTGGGCCCTTTAGGCCATGGGTTTAACGAGATTGAAAAAATAAATGAAGGCATTGCGGTTGCAGGAGGTTATGGTATTGCGCCTTTTTACGAACTGGCGCAAATCAGAAAAAACGCACAAAAACCATTCACCATTTATTATGGAGCCCGCACTCAGTCCGATTTACTTTATTTGGAACAATTTGCAGAATTGGGTGTGACTTTAAAAATCAGCACCGAAGACGGCTCTATGGGCTTTCATGGAAAAATTACCGATTTGCTCAATCAAGATTTTGCAGAAAGGGCGCCCCAAAAAATTTGGTCCTGCGGCCCTATGGGTTTGTTATCGGCTATAAAAAAATGGAGCGCAGCCAAGCAAACGGATGTAGAACTTTCGATTGAAGAGGCCATGGGTTGTGGAACCGGCATCTGTTTGGGTTGCGTCGTCAAAGATCAAAATGGACAATACATTCGTGCGTGTAAAGAGGGGCCTGTATTTAATGGAGCATCCATCGATGTTTGATTATTCGGTTAAGTTAAAAAATTTAAAACTCAAAAATCCGGTCATTGCGGCTTCGGGAACTTTTGGCTACGGGGAAGAACTCAATGATTTTTTTCCCGTAGAAAATCTAGGGGCTTTAAGCACCAAAGGGCTCAGTCTCAAACCGCGTTTGGGCAACCCCATGCCGCGTATTATCGAAACTCCCAGTGGCATGATCAATGCTATTGGCTTGCAAAATGTGGGCGTGGAGGCGTTTTTAGAAAAAAAACTCCCGCTTTTAGAAAAACGTCAAGTCACGGTGATTGCCAATATCTTTGGCAATACTTTAGAAGAATATATCGAGATTGCCAAAATTTTAGAATCCAGTTCAGTCGCGGCCATCGAGCTCAATATTTCTTGCCCCAATGTCAAAGCTGGTGGCATGGAGTTTGGCAATGACCCCAAAATGGCGGCTGTGGTCACAGAAGAAGTCCGTAAGGTTTTTTCGCGTCACCTCATGGTCAAGTTATCGCCCAACGTCACCTCCATTGTCGAGATTGCAAAAAAGGTTGAAGCTGCAGGAGCGGATTCACTCTCACTCATTAATACTGTGACAGCCATGGTGATTAATACTCAAAGCAAAAAGCCCATGATTGCCAATGGGGTGGGGGGGCTTTCCGGTCCCGCGATTCGTCCCATTGCTGTGCGCATGGTGGCACAAACTTATCAAGCTGTTAAAATTCCTATTGTGGGAATAGGGGGCATTACTGAACTCAACGATATTTTGGAGTTTATGATTGCCGGGGCTGCAGCGATTCAAATTGGTACAAGCAATTTTACCAAGCCCAAAATCGCTCAGGAACTCATTGACCAATTGCAAAATCACCTTAAAACAGAGGGCCTTTCTTCTCCACAAGAACTCGTTGGAACCCTTGAGGGTTTTTAGCTTGAGTTTTTTTATCTAAAATCGATGAATCCAAATTACACATTTTATTTTGACCAGGCACAGGGCATGCGTTTGGATCATTTTATCTGTGAGAAAATTCCTGACTACACGCGTGCGCAAATTCAAAAATGGATCAAAGAAAATCATATATGGGTGAATCAAAAAAACACTAAGGCCTCTTATCTTTTAAAACAGCAGGATAAAATTGAAATTGAGATTCCACCTGTCCAAGCTTTAGCCATTCTTCCAGAAAAAATACAGCTTGATATTTTATACGAAGACTCTGACATCATTGTGATCAATAAATCAGCTGAGAGAGTGGTGCACCCCGGAGCTGGCCATCACAGCGGCACCTTGGTGCACGCCTTGCTCGCGCATTGCCAAGACCTTTCGGGTATTGGTGGCAAGCTCCGTCCTGGTATTGTGCACCGTTTAGATAAAGGCACTTCGGGAGTGATGGTCATAGCAAAAAATGATGATAGTCACCAAAGTTTGGCCAAGCAATTTAAAGAACGCAGCACTCAAAAAATTTATTGGGCCTTTGTTTGGGGACAGCTCAATCCTTCAAAGGGCTTAATCGAAAAGGCTTTGGGTCGTAGCTCACAAAATCGTAAAAAAATTTCGACTCAGAGCAATAAACTCAAAGAGGCCACAACCTATTATCGTGTCATTAAAACATGGGAAAAACTTTCTTTAGTGGAGCTAAGCCCAAAGACAGGCAGAACTCATCAATTGCGAGTGCATATGGCAGAGCTGGGGCATACAATTTTATGTGATCCACTCTATGGAAAAAATCATAGCCGAATTTTATCTTTAGAAAAAAGGCTTCAGGATTTTTTAAAGGCACAAAATTATCAATTTTTACACGCTGCTAGTTTGTCGATTGTGCACCCACGTTCACAGCAACGCTTGTTTTTTGTAGCTCCTTTAAGAGAAGAAATGCAAAAGTTTTATTATTTATTATGAAGATATACTTTCAAAGGGGTCTTTTTGAGTATTTTTAAAAGTCGCATTTTATTTTTTGATTTTAAATAGGGCTCTAAAAATACTCAAAAAGACCCCTTTGAAAGTATAAAAACCGTATTTTATAACCTTCTTGAGTATAACTTTTAAGTAAGCCAGCGCTCTTTTTGTCCCTCTAAATTTTTAAGTAAAATATCTTGTAAAGATCCCACACGATTTTTTTGACTGAGTAAAATAAAAAGTTGGTTTTTAGCACGGGTCAGTGCAACATAAAGCAAACGTTTGGACTCTTCATAGTCTTCCTTTTTATGAAACTCTTGCATGGCTGCATAGCGTGGAGTCGGGTAAAATTGATCCAGTTCATCAAGCAACTTAAGTGCCTGCTCTTGACCCACGTTTTGCATGATGGGGTAATCCGGATAAGTTTGACGGGCTAAATCGACTAAATACACATTTTTAAACTCCAGTCCTTTGGCAGCATGAATCGTCAACAACGAAACCCCCATGCCTTCTTGGCAAAGGTGAGACAGAGGAGTTTTTTGTACCTTACGTTTTTCCACTGCATCAAAAAGAGCCTTCCATTTCAGAGCAGACATCGGCAAATTTTCTAGCTCAATTTTTTGCACCCAATCGATAAATTGCGGCAGCGTCCATTCAGCTTCGGGATCCTCGTAGGCTTCACTAAAAAGGTTGGCTAAGCGGTAATTCCAAAAAATGCTTTCTAAAAATTCGCTGATGCTTTTATAAGCGATAGCTTTTTGCCAATCTTTTAAAGTCGATAAAATCCAATCGAGTTTTTTAACTTCATCGGAAAAAAACTCCTGCACCGATTGATAAAAGATAGGGCTTTGCAGTCTTTGCCATAAAGAAACCGAATGGGGAAAATCTCCCAATAAAAAAAGACATAAATCGGATAAAGCGAAGAGAGGAGAGCGCAACACCCCAAGCAGAGCTAGGTCTTCTTCAGCGGGATGAAGTAAAAACAAAATTAGATTTTTGAGATCATAAATTTCTTGCTTTTCAAAAAGGTTGGTGCCTCCTTTAATGACAAAAGGAATCCCAGCTGCTTTAAGTCTTTCTAGATAAGGCTTTGCAGAAGCGCTGCTGCGATAAAGTACAGCCATGTCCTCATATGCTATGCCTTGCTCATGACTTTTTATCATCTGTTGAAGCACCCAATCCGCTTGTTGTTTTCTTTCTTCTTCACTTTTTATTTTTTTATCCTCTAAATTGAGTTGAATCATTTGAACACAGGAGTGGGGATCCTCCACTAAACAAGGAGAGGAAGGCAAGGCATCCGGAAAAGCTTGACTGGCATAGGCATTGACAAATTCAAGTATTTGCGCAGTGGAACGAAAATTTTGCGTAAAATGAAAGGGTTGCCCACCTGCCTCAACGATCTTTTTTTGACTGGCCTCAATGAGCTTTTGGTCGACTTGCCTAAAACGATAAATCGATTGCTTGGCATCGCCTACACAATAAAGTTGAATCCGCTTTCCCCATTGAAAAACTTGTTTTTTTAAAGCGTCTAAAATGGCTAATTGACGCGGGGAGCTGTCTTGAAATTCATCTACTAATAAATGGTTTAAACTGGATAAAAATTTTTTTTGTTTTGAAGAAGCTTTTGTAATGGCCTGCAGTGCTAAAATTTCTAAATCATCAAAAGAGAGCCATTGGCGCGCTTGTTTTTTATTTTTAAGCGCAGCTTCAATGCTTGTAGTCAATTGGTTTAAATTTTGTAATAGTCTGATTTCTACTTCCTCTGTCTCGGGCAATTTAATTTCTACGGGCATCGCATGGCGCCGCATGACTTTTTCATATAATAAATTCTTGAGTCGATTGGCCCCAAAATGCTTTAACAATTCAAGGCAAGCCTCATTTTGACTTTGGAGCCAGCTATTTAATTGGCCTAATAAAATACTTTCGATGAGCTGCAATTCGCTAGCCTCTTCGATAAGTTGCATGCCTTTGGAAGAGTCTTCTTGTTGAAGTAAGCTAAAACAAAATTGATGAAAGGTGCCGATTTTGATTTCTTCTAAAGAACTTGTATTAAAATTTTTTTGATCTTGAGAGTTTGAAGGGTTTTGAGATGCTGGATATTGAAATGCTTGTTGCGCTTTGAGAATACGCAGTTTTAATTCGTTAGCGGCTTTTTCTGTAAAAGTAAAAGCCGCTATTTGATGAGGCTGCCAGCCTTTTTCTAATAAAGTCAAATAATGATCAACCAAAAGTTTAGTTTTTCCCGAGCCCGCATTGGCGACCACAATGACATCACGGTCTATGCAGTCTCGTGCATTTAAAAAATTTTCTTGTTCAATTTTGTTCAGCATAATGACAAGCCTGGTGATAAGGGCATTGTTTGGCCCCACATTCTAAAGGAAGCAAAGGATATTCTCCTTGATAGATTTGCTTAAGCGTTTTAATGAGTCGTGCTTCCATCTCCGCTAAAGTGAGTTCAAATTTTTCTGTTTTGGCAAAAGACTGGGTTGAAGGAACTTTTTCACAGTATTTTTGGTAAAGATTTTTATGAACGATCCCCTGATCCTTTTTAAATGATTTCGCATCCCAATAAAGCCCTCCCAGAGCCTCCGCTTGAGGCAATAAAAGTTTTTTGACCGCACTTAAATAAATAAACAGTTGCAAACTAAGCCCTTGACGCATGGCTGAGGCCAAAAGCTGACTATTGGAAGATTTATAATCGATGACAACAAACTCTTGATGCTGTGGGTTATAATCAATGCGATCAATGGCTCCACTAAGATGGGCCATTTGCTGATCGTCTAACTTAAACTGCAAACGGTCTTCTGGTTTTTCTCCAAAACGCCATTCGAAAAAATAAGGAAATAAAAAATCCGTTGGTTTTTCCCATTTTTCGCTTTCACTTTTTAATAAATGATAAACTTTATTTTTAATCCTTTGGAGTTCCTGATCTATCAAGACAGGAGGAAGATTTTCCTGTTTCATACTTTGAAGGATTTTTACTTTAAAATCTGTAATCTCCTTTTCTAATGCGGAGCAAAGTTTAGATAAACTAGGCCATTTATTTTGACTAAAATGACTTGAATGAAACTGTTTGAGTAGCGCCTCAAAAATGTGGTGCATCCATAGCCCCTTATCTTTGGGGGAGATTTCCAATTTTTCTTTATCTTTTGTATCCAATTTTAGTTGCCAGCGGGCAAAAAATTTCCAAGGGCAATGAAGGTATTGGTCAATATAACTGGCACTCAAAGGCTTGCGTGCCAATTTATGCTGCAATTTTTTAAATAAGCCTGGAACTTGTTTAAAATCTTTTTCCTGCAGTCCTTGCTGGCTTTTTTTTAGCTGCTGTATATTTTTTTCGTAAAAAGGATGAATGGATTTTGATTTTAATAAAAGGTTTGGTTTGTTTTGAGTTTGTGTTTCTTTTTCCTTAGTTAAAATATCTAAATAAGGAGAGATGTTTTGACTTCGGCCTGCTAGATTATATTCTGAAAAACTGATGTGTAATTTTTTGCATGAGTAGTTTATTTTTTTTAAGCAGACTTGCATTTCATGCCATTGCAAGGGGTCGGGGACTTCGCCTATAAAAGGCAGGTTTAAAGATTGAAGCGTAAAAGCGTCCTCGCAAAAATCTGGAAAATAAAGCTCTTTAAAAGGTTTTAATCCTATCGCACGATAATGGCGCACATAAGAAGTCAACTCATTTTCTCTTTGCACCAAGCTTTTAAATTCTTCTCCGATAATTTGAACCCATTGTGGATAGCTTTGAAAAATGGGAGCTTGGGATTCGGTTTGTTGCCATTGCAAAAGCTTTTGCAAACAGGCTTCCAAATATTGTGAAACTCCACTTTGTTTTGCATCAAGTGCTGCCTCGTAACTTTGAGTAAGGGGCTGAAGCAACTGCATATAAAACATTTCAAAAGAAACCTTTTTTTGTTCATCCACTTCCGATAATAAATTTTCTAAATGCACAAAAGGCAGGGTGCTCGGTATCGAACTGAGGTGATAAGAAAAAGGCTTTTGATTTTTTTGAGTTTGCCAAAATGGGATCTGTCGAGAAAGCTTATTCCATTGATTCAAGATCACGCCACGGTCAGGAAAAGCCAAGTCGATAAATTTTTCTAAGTTTTGCCACTCTTGTGGAGGGGCTTGAAAACGTCGCCATTGAGATTGAGCCGGTTTTAAAGCTTGATAATGTGTCACTTGTTCGGATTTGTTAACTATCTTTTTAAGAGTGGCTTCAAGCTGTCTATCCGCATCGATGAGGGTTTGAGGGGGAGCTAAATAAAGTTTGAGTTTACAGTCTGGAAAATATTTTTCGAAAAAAGCAATCCAGTTGAGTAAATCCGCACTTAAATAATCAAAGCCTAAAAAAATCACCTCTTTTAAATTTTTTAAAAAAGTGAGCTGAGGGATTTTTTTATTTTCATCCGATTGATGAAGTAAATAGGGGAGGGCATTTTCTGGAGCAAGGGCATTCCAGCCTTTTAAAAGCGTCTCTTGATAAATTTGGAAAAGCCGTTGCAGTTTAAAGTTACCCAAAAATTGTGTCTGAATGAGCTGTTTTAAATTTTGCCAACGCCGTAGGGACCTTAAAAAATCCTGACACTGCGCTATTTTCCATTCTTGTTGAGGGTCGAGTTGTGACAAGGCTAAAAAGAGGGCCTTGCGGCAAGAAAATTCTTCGGCTAATTGAGGTAATTCTGGACAGGCTTCAAAAATCTTCTGACGCAATTGAGCGGAGTGCAAAACACTAGACTCGAAAGTTTGATTTTTTTCTGGAGTGAAACTTAAGAAAGCATAACGAACATCTTCTGCAGAAACCAGGTCCGGAGTCAGTACACAAAACGACTTTTGGGTGCTTTCTCCAATATGGCGCTCTGAGACATCCTGTAAAATGTCTTTTAAATAGGGAGAAACGGAATCTATATAGTAAAGATAGAGAGCCATGTTAATATTGTGATTTTGCCTTTTTAAAAAAGAAGTCTATTGTCAATTAACGGATAAATAGATAGGATGTCTCAAAGGTAAAAACAATGAAAAAGCAAAATCTCCTATGTCATTTTATATTATTTCAAGTCTGTTTTTTATTCCTTTTAGGAATAAGCAGCGGTACATCGCTTCATGCCCAGGAAAACCCCTTAAGCTTTTTACCTAAAAAAGGGGGCGCTGGGGAGCTCTGGTTTTTTCCTATGCAATCCGAGCGTCCTGAAAATGACCGTCATAGCATTCATGCGGGAGACCGCGCACCGCTTTGTTTGCGCCTACATTCGCAAACTTCACTGATTGCTCAATTAAAGCCACAAATCACTGGAGTGCAACTCATACTGGAAGATGAAGAAATGCCTCCCAACAGTTTTAAAATAGAAATCGGCAACGGTAAAAGTTATATAAAAGAAGGCCCAGGAACTTGTTATCTCAGTTTTTTTAGGGTGCCTCGCCAAATCAAACCTGGCATTTATCGTATTGCTGATTTATTTTTACGCGATCGAGACAAAAATTTTATTTCTCTTCGTGAATACCTTTACGAATTCTCGCAAGCCGACGAACTAGAAGTATTGCCCCCTGAAAAGCCTGTCGAAGAAGTTGAGCTTTTAGAAATTCGCGGCTTTAACTTTGACCCGCGTCGCCAGATAGAATACACAAATAATGTGGTAGTAAGAGCAAAACAAATCTTTATTTTTTCTGGAGATAAAGACGAACTCAAAAAAGATGCCTTAAGTGTTTATTATCAACTTAAAGAAGACGAGGACTCTAAAGGGATTTACGAGGCCAAATGCAAACCCCGCGTCCGTACTAAAAATCAGTTTTATTGTGAACTCAGAATAATGCGCCCCAAAGATCAGTGGGCCTTGAGACAGATTGAGCTTCAACTAAATAGTCTCTATCTTAAAGATAAAACCGGACGCGTCGTTCTTAAAATAACTGACCCTACATTTTTCGAAGATAAGGTAAAAAACACCACCACACGCTTTATTTATTTTGGAGTGGATCAAAAATAAACCTAATCCCCAAAACTGATCTCATCACTTAATTCATTTACATCGTCATCTTTACGAGGAAAGTGGGCCTTGAGTTTTTCTCCGCATAATTCGATCCCTTTACTTAAACCCTCGGCAAACTTTTCTTCTTTAAAATGAGTAATCACCAGGTCTCGAATCTCGTCCCAAAAATGGGACTCTACTTTTTCGTGAATGCCTTTGTCACCTAATATGACAAAGTGGTGATGGGTCAATTCCAATAAAAATAAAATACCATTGCGTTCCTGAGTTTGTGTCATGCCTAAAGTTTCAAAAAGATGTTTGCCTTCGGTCAAGGGATCGCTACCATCTTTAAAAGAACGCAGTAAATGCAAGCGGATTTCTCCACTAGTGTGACTTTCGGCCTTTTGAATGGCTTCGCTGATTTGTTTTTTTTCTTCCTTGGAAAAGAAAAAAATAGGGGCCTTTCCGTGCATGTTGATCCTTTCTTGAATAAGAAAATGATTTAAAGGCTATAAACATCTATAGTATTTTAATCAATAATATTCATTTTTTACGAAACTTTATGGATATAAATTTACGATAAAGCATATTAAGCGGGGGCAATATAAGCAATATTTAAGCTCAAAAAGGGTAAGAAAAGATGTCAAAAGTTTCTCAACATTCGACTATTCCAAGCAAAAAATTTACTTATAATGAAATGCCAAAAGATGCTTCACTAGAGGTCAACACAGACTTTAGCAAACATCAAGTTTTTGAAAAAAGCGAAGAGCAAGGCATAAAAGACCTTAGACAACTTTGTCAAAATGCCCATAGAGAAGAGGCCTGGATTTATGTGCAGGGTCAGGATACTCAAACAGGCAAATCTAAGGAGTTTTGGTATGAAGTAGGGAATTTTGAAACAGGAGTTTCATTTACCTCCAACTGCAAGCATCTTGAGTATATTAAAGAAGATTTAGCTTCAAAAGGTGTTAAAGTGCAAGAATGGTCTCAATATCACTTTCACCCTCAGAAATCCGAAACTTTTGACACACATGGTAACCAAAAAACCAAAACTATCAAAAATAAATATCTTGATAAGACCATTTCTCCAGAGGACTATGTTGCATCTGCAAAATTAGAACAGTATCGACAAACCCATCTCCCTGATACACCTCCCATTGATAACAAAGTTGTCACCTCAGAGGGTATTTGGACTTCTAAATTAACTCAAGAACTAGAGATACCTGAGGACAAACGCGACATTAAACGTTATATTAATCGCCCAGCACGGAAATATGCTAGAAGCGAAAAAAGGCAAGATCGCTCTTGCTACAAAAAAGGCCATTGCGAGATGGATCATAAAAAAATAGAAAAAAACCTTTCTACCCCCTACATGGAAGTGGACTATGAAGCCTTCGTTGATAAGGAGCCCGATTTAGATAAAGCGATTGATATTAATAGGTTGCAGCAAACTATCGCTGCTATTTAAGATCTTAAATTAAACTCTCTCTACCAACTCCCCGAAGACCCACCGCCACCAAAGCTGCCGCCACCACTGCTAAAACCTCCACCAAAGCTGCTTCCCGAGGAACCCCAAGAACTTCCACTACTCCAACCCGAAGAGCCATGATGACCCGTATAAGCAAAATGCCGCCTTCCCAATAACTTGAGTATCAATATTAAAAAAAAGAGTGGAGTCAAAGGGCCACAGATAAAAAGTAAGCTAAAAAGTGAAAGTTTTTTCTTAGAAGAAGAGGCTGAAACATTAGCAGAGGCTGTATACTCTCCATGAACGACGTTAATAATTGCCTCCACACCAGCTACGATACCGCTCTCCATATCGCCTGCTTTAAACTCAGGAATAATTTCGTTCTGGATAATTTGACTGGAAAGCGCATCAGTTAGCGTTGCCTCAAAACCATAACCTACTTCAATTCGCACTTTTCGCTCATTGGGCGCCACGAGTAAAATCACCCCATTGTCTTGGCCTTTTTGTCCGGGCTTCCATTTTTCAGCTAATTTTATGCTGTAATCCTCAATGGAAGTGCCTTGCAAGCTTGAAACCGCAGCGACCACTAATTGAGTGCTACTTTCTTCTTCAAGTTTATTTAGCATTTGATTGAGATAACCTTCTCGTTCTGCACTGATTACGTTGGCTTCATCATAGACGTATTGACTGGGAATAGGGGGGAGATCGAGGGCAAAGGCTGAATAAGAAAAAATAAATGTGAGAAAAAGGAAAATAAACGCCCCCTGGCCCCCTCTTAAATTAAGAGGGGGGACTATGACGCCCACTTTATAAAATAAATTCTTCATAACATATCTATGGAATCCCCTCTCCCTTGAGGGGAGAGGGCTAGGGTGAGGGTGACCTGACTTTAAAACTTCACTTCGGGGGCTTTTTCTGCGCCGGCCTGAGACTCAAAATAAGGACGCTTTTCTAAACCCATGCGATTAGCGACAAAGGACTTAAAGAAGCCACGAATCGTACTATTAAAATTTCGCGTGACTTCATTAAAACGACGTCTTTCAACACTGATGCGATTTTCGGTGCCTTCGAGTTGACTTTGTAGCTGTAAGAAATTTTGATTGGCCTTGAGCTCTGGGTAGCGTTCAACCACCACCATCAGGCGAGAAAGCGCAGAGGAAAGCTGTCCTTGACTTTGTTGAAACTTGGCAAAACTTTGCGGGTCATTGATTACATTTTGAACTGCACCGGCAGTGACTTGACCCACTTTAGCACGGGCTTCGACCACCGCTTGCAGTGTTTCTTTTTCATGGGCCGCATAACCTTTCACTGTCTGCACTAAATTAGGGATTAAATCAGCGCGCCTTTGGTAGACATTTTCAACTTGTGCCCAGGACTCGTTGACTTGTTCATCCAGTTTAACCAGTTGATTGTATGTCGACATGTACCAAAAAGCAATGATGCCAATAAAGGCAACAATGCCAATCAGTACCATGATGCCAATGGGAAGAGATTTCTTCATTTTAACTCCTTAAGTTTTTTAAACGCCCCCTGGTCCCCTCTTAGACTTAAGATGGGAAAATGATTCCAGGGCCCTCTTATATTTTCCTAAAGCAAATAAGGGAAAATAATGTCGATAGCCATGATAACGAATATAAAAATGACCCGGAAAACCGGTTCCAGTGTAGGCTTCTTCGTCCCAGCAGCCATGTTGATTTTGCTGATTGATTAAATAATCCATTCCCATTTTGACAGGCACAGAATCAGCCATACCCACATCAATAAGCGCCATTAAGGCCCAAGCACTTTGTGAAGGAGTTGAATGGGGAAGGGGAACATATTCTTTTTTTGCATAACCCAAACAGGATTCGCCCCAGCCTCCATCTGTATTTTGCTGAGCCAGTAGCCATTCAGTTGCTTTAATAATTGCGGGACTTCTGGGGTCTTCTCCAATGGCAATCAAGCCTTGAAGCACACACCAGGTTCCGTAAAGATAATTGACCCCCCAGCGGCCTTCCCAAGCTCCACAATCGAGCTGTTCACGATAAATAAATTTAAGGGCGTTTTGTACAATCGTACTTTTGCGGTCATAGTGGACCAAGGCCAAAAACTCTAAAACTCGGCCCGTAATGTCTGGGGTGGGGGGATCCAAACAAGCCCCGTGATCCGAAAAGGGAATGCGATTGACTAATTCTAAAGTTTGGTCGATATCAAAAGCTGCCCAACCTCCATTTTTGGACTGCATACTCATCAACCATTGAAAACCACGGTCAAAGGAGCTTTTGAGCCGATCAGTATTAAGACCCACTTTATGGAGTAGGCTTAAAACCTCGATGGTATCATCAACATCGGGAAAATAGTGGTTTTCAAACTCAAAGGCCCAGCCTCCAGGCAGGGCTTTTTTATTTTTAACGGCCCAGTCGCCATGAATTTCCACGACTTGTTTTTCTAGCAACCAATCGGCAGCCTTTTTAATCGCAGGGTGGTCCGTGGAAATACCCGACTCAATTAAACTAAGCGCCATCCAGGGCGTATCCCAAACCGGTGAAACACAACATTGTTGATGAATCATTTCTGGGATGTCTTGCTGAACAACCTTTTGCGGAATCGGTGGAAGATAGCTTTCTTCAGATAGCTGTTGGAAACTCTGTAAGGCTCGAAAGGCTTTAGCAATCATGGGATCCTGTAAGTCATAACCTAAGCTACTGAGAGCCATAATACTATAAGCCAAGGCAGGAAAAATGTCTTCCGTCATTTCGACATGATCACGAATATATTTTTCGCACTCTTTTATCGCTCGTTTTTTAATAGGCTGAGTCAAAGGTTTAGGCTTTTTGATTTTGGCTAATTTTTTTAGCAAGCCATCCGTAAATAAAAAGAAGTTTTCCAAGGTATATTTATTGCCATTGGACTTACTATTCGAGCTAAATTTCCACTCACTGGCTTGAGAAGGGTGGGGATAGAGCTCATCCAATGAGACTCTACTTTGTAACACCGGTTTTTTGTCTAAAATCACTAATAAGGGAACAATACAGGCACGGGCCCAGGAGCTAAATTCATAAATATTAATGGGAGACCATTTGGGAGCCAGAATAAACTCGATGGGCATAGCTGGGACGGCTTCCCAGGGAGCCAAACCAAATAAGGCCATATGAATTTTAGTGAAGACACGGGCTTGTGTGGGGCCTCCTGCGGCTAAGATAAAAGTCCTTGCCTTGGCCATCGCTGGGTGGTCTTTGGAGTAGCCACAAAGCTTAAGTGCCCAATAACATTCGATGGTTGCACCGAGATCTCCAGGGCCTTCGTAGTAAAGCGACCAAGACCCATCTGCTTGTTGCTTTTGTAGTATACGCCGACAAAGGCCCAAATTAACTTGCGGGTGACTCAATTGAGTGAACTCGCAAAGAAAGATATATTCTGCGCCAATGGATTCGTTAGCTTCTAAGGTATACCACCAATAACCTTCGTTAAATTGATGCTTTAAGAACAAATCCTGCGCACGACTGATACTGTTTTCTAGTTTTGCTAGGGGATTCTTTAGATTTACTTGCAGACTCGTCATGTTAAACCTTTTAATAGATTATTGTTAAACAAGTCTTTTTCACTTTTGGGACAAAATTGCAATTCCATTTCATTAAAGAGAGAAATATAAAAGAGCGATAAGATATATTATGTTAAATTTAATAGAATAATATTTTGTTAAGCTTACCATTTCTCATCATCATCGAAACTATCTTCATCAGCAAAGTCAATTTCACCCTCATCCATCTCGTCCACACGTTTTTCGACATATTCATCGTCATTAGAACTGGCGGGCGTTTTTCCGGTATATGAACCTTCGGTAATTAAAGGGCTGGAACCTTCTTCAAGATCAATATCCAGCTCATAATCTCCTTCGTCCAAATGGTTCTCCAAGACATCAATAAAACTTTCTAGTTCGACATCATTGTTTAAAGTTCCATGAGCCACCAATTTGCCATTTTCGAATTTAATTTCAAGATGAGCAATATCGATTTCATTTTCTTCGAGCTCTTGAGTGATTTCCTCTAGTAACTCTTCTTCAGAAAGTGTTCCATAATCTTCTATCATAAATCCATCCTCTTAAGATTTGATGAATGATTTAATCTTCATTTCACCAAGCGAAATGCTAAATCTCTATTATATCCACAATAAGTTTTAATGGTTTGGTTCCTAGCAATGAAACCTGAGATGTTGTCAACTAAAATGTCGATTTTTTTTGATTGCTTCAATCTATTTTTGATTGATGACATTTTCGTAGCCACCAATTTGGGTATGAAAATAATAAATTTTATTTGTAAAGCTCCGGTAGATTGCGTTAGAGAGAAGCTAATTTTCAAAAGTATATTTTTAAAATTTTTAAAGGAGTCAAAACTTTGCGCAGTTTGTGGAAAGCCCTCAGTTCTTCTATTGGGCAAAAAGTTGTCATTGCGATCACCGGCCTGGGTTTGATTGGTTTTTTAATTACACACTTAGCGGGCAATTTATTACTTTATTTAGGCTTTGAACATTACAATGCCTATGCAAAAACGCTACATGCTAACCCCCTCTTACCGATTGCAGAAGTGGGTTTATTACTTCTATTTATCTTGCATATTGCACTGGCTATTAAGGTCTCAAATGACAATCGACAAGCGCGGGGGCACGCTTATGTCGTTAAAAAATCTAAACAAGGTAAAAGCTCAATCACAGCTTCTTCCATCATGCTATTTTCGGGTGTGATTGTCTTAGGTTTTATTTTACTTCACCTCGCTGACATGCGTTTTCATTTGCGTCACCACTTCGAAGATACGGTTTCTCCGGCGGCTCTTACTTTCTCTGTATTATTGGACCCTGTTTCTAGCATTGTTTATCTATTTGGAAGTTTATTCTTAGCCTACCACCTTTGGCATGCCTTTCAGAGTGTCTTCCAAACTTTAGGGCTAAATGGTCCACGTTTTACACCCTTGGTCAAAAAAATTGGCGTCATCCTAGCCCTTATTTTAGGGCTGGGTTTTGCTAGCTTTCCTATTTGGGCCTACCTCAAAAATACAGGAGTTCTCTAATGATATTAGATGGAAAAGTTCCCAGTGGACCTTTAGAGCAAAAGTGGGACAAACATAAGCAAGATTTAAAACTTGTCGGCCCAACCAATCGCCGCAAACACGAAGTTATTATAGTCGGCACCGGTTTGGCAGGCGCTTCTGCAGCCGCAACTTTAGGAGAGCAAGGCTATAAAGTGAAGGTCTTTTGCTTTCAGGACTCCCCTCGCCGCGCTCATAGTATTGCGGCTCAGGGTGGGATCAACGCTGCGAAAAATTATCAAAACGATGGCGACAGCGCTTATCGACTTTTTTACGACACGATTAAGGGAGGAGATTTTCGAGCTCGCGAGGCTAATGTGTATCGGCTTGCCCAGGTCAGTGCCAATATCATTGATCAATGCGTCGCTCAGGGCGTTCCCTTTGCACGCGAGTACGGTGGAACCCTTGCTAACCGTACCTTTGGTGGCGTTTTAGTCTCGCGAACTTTCTATGCCCGCGGACAAACGGGCCAACAGCTCTTATTGGGTGCCTATTCCAGTATGATGCGCCAAGTAGCTAAAGGCAATGTTGAGCTTTTTTCTCGACGTGAAATGTTGGATATCGTCACTGTCGACGGG
>JAUHYS010000264.1 GCA_030426445.1 bacterium | reverse complement strand
CATTTAGGGCCCATTCAAGTACTCAAACCCCAAAAGATTTTGCGTATGGAGTCCCGAACCTTTCGCCATTTGGAACTCACCAAAAGTTTGAATCACGAGGGGCAAAGAGGCACGCTTTTTTCTATCTTAAATCAAACCCAAACCGGGATGGGTTCACGCAGACTTGCCAAATGGATTCATTACCCTTTAGCGGAAGTTCACAAAATTACAGAACGCTTCGATGTGATTGAAGAATTGCTGCAAAAGCCTGAACTCCTTGAATCCTTGCAAAAACAATTGAAGGGCATTCAGGATATTGAGCGTATGCTAGGCAAGCTAGCACTGGGAAGTGTGCATGCTAGAGACTTGCGGTATTTAGGGGAATCACTTCAAAAGGCCATGGAACTTGCTCAAAACATGGCGTCTCAATTTGATTCTATTCTGATGAAAAATTCTTTTGGAAAGATTCCAGATTTAACCCAACTCAGTCGCGAACTTTTAGAAAACTTGCTGGAAGAGTTGCCCTTAAGTGTTCGGGAAGGTGCGATGATTGCGGATGGAGTGCACTCTGAGCTAGATGAACTGCGGCTTATTAGTCGTGATGGTAAGTCCGTGATTGCGGCAATGGAGACACAAGAAAGAAAACGCACGGGCATCAGTTCTTTAAAGATTCGGTATAATAAAGTTTTTGGTTATTACATTGAAGTTACCCATACGCACCGAAACCTGGTGCCAGAGGACTATCACCGCAAACAAACCTTAGCTAATGCCGAGCGCTATATTACTCCTCAACTCAAGGAATACGAAAATAAAGTTTTGGGTGCTGAAGAACGTATTAAATTGCTAGAATATGAGCTTTTCACTCAATTAAGACAAAAAGCTATCGATTTTTTAGAAAAGATCCGTTGTTTAGCCAATATTTTGGCAGATATCGATGCATTGGCTTCGTTGGCTAAAGTCGCAAGAGAAAATAATTATGTCCGCCCCGAGCTGACTGAAGAGCCTCTGCTCGAATTAGAAGGCTCGAGGCATCCGGTTTTAGAAAAGATGCCAAGCGTTGAGCATTTTATTCCTAATGACATAAGTATGAACCCAGATGAGCAGAGATTTTTTCTGATTACGGGTCCCAATATGGCAGGAAAATCTACCATCATGCGACAAATGGCGCTCTCCATTGTCATGGCTCAAATGGGCAGTTTTGTGCCGGCCAGTCGAGCAAAAATAGGGCTTGTGGATCAGGTGTTTACCCGCATAGGAGCCAGTGATGATTTGTCTCAAGGTCAATCGACCTTTATGGTGGAGATGCTAGAAGCCGCCGAGATTCTTAAGTCAGCTACCCAAAAAAGTTTTATTGTGTTAGATGAGATTGGCCGAGGGACTTCCACTTATGACGGTATGTCCATTGCTTGGGCTATTGCCGAAGATGTTGCCAAGCGTATTCAATGTCGTGCACTTTTTGCAACTCATTATCATGAGCTGACGGATCTAGCGGGTCAAGTCAAAGGTGTGGTCAATTATCAAGTCGCGGTCAAGGAATGGAACGAGCAAATATTATTTTTACATAAGCTGATTTCAGGAGGAGCCTCTCGAAGCTATGGCATTGAAGTCGCTCGTTTGGCAGGTCTATCAGAAGAAATTATTTTACGAGCGCGTCAGGTTTTGGCCAAATTAGAAGACGCAGAAAGTTCTGCTTTAAAAAATCTCAATGACTCACTTGTGAACTCTGAAGAAAAATCTCAATTAGGGCTCTTTGTGGCTTGACTGAAGAAAATAAAACTTTAAAGGCAATTAAGCAAATCAATCCAGAAACTTTAACGCCGTTGCAGGCTTTAGAGTTTTTGTTTAAACTAAAAAATTTAAGCCATGACTGAAACGATTCATAAAAACCCGCCTGCTTTTTTAAGAGAGGACTTACTTTCATTTGAACTGGGGGAAGATGTTCAAAAGTCAGTCCAAGATTATTGGCAAAACTCAAAGCAGATTCTCTTTAAAAAAATGGAAGAGGGCCTGTCTGCAAGGCGTTTGGTGCTCTTGCATAGTTTGATGATGGATCAGCTGGTCATTCGCTTATTCCAACATGCCTTTGAAGCTACCCAAGCCCGTGGGGTGATTAAAACTCCTATCGCACTTTTTGCTTTGGGAGGTTATGGACGTGCCGAACTCAACCTCTATTCCGATCTAGATTTACTCTTTATTTATGAAGGAAAGTCTTCAAAAACCATTGAAGCAATCAGTCAGAAAATGTTGTACCCGCTTTGGGACGCTAAATTAGAAGTGGGTTATTCGACAAGAACGCTGACAGACTGTGCAAAAGTCATGAAAGAAGACGTTCGCACGACCAGTGCAATGCTGGATGCCAGGTTTTTAGCGGGTGACCGCGAACTGGGGCTTAAGTTTCGGCAATTTTTAGAAAAGCAAGTTTCTTCCAAAAAGGCCTTACAAAAATTTATTCGCGAAAAAAGTTCTGAAAATGAAGAGCGCTTAAACCGTTATGGTGCCTCGGTCTATATGGTTGAACCCAATCTTAAGGAAAGTGAAGGGGGTCTAAGAGATTGGCATACCCTGCGTTACTTTATTCTGTTGTCTCTAAAGACTAAAAATACAGATGAGTGGATTCGGTGTGGTTTTTTAAGTAATGAGGAGGTCGAAACCTTAAACCGATCTATTGAATTCTTGCTCAAGGTGCGAGAGCGTTTGCATCAACGCGTCGGTAAAAATCAGGATAAGCTTTTTTTTGAGCATCAAGAGCCGATTGCTAAGGCTCTGGGCTTTGAAGATACTAAGGATAGTTTAGCGGCAGAAAAGTTTATGCAAAATTATTATGTTCACGCTTCTAATTTGATGCGTTTGCGTCAGGAAGTGACCCGTAAACTACTCAAGGGAGAAAAGAAATTTTTAAGGAAACTCAATTTTAAATTTCGTATTTCTTTAAGTCGCTTTTTTGTTCTTATCAATGGGCAGATTCAGGTTAAAAATTACAGACAATTAGCTGAAAACCCTACCGAGATTCTTCGCGCTTTTTACTTCGCTCAGAAACAATCTCTTAAATTGGATGAAGAGTTTAAATCTTGGATTAGCCGACACCTTCATTTGATTGATCAGGATTATCGGGAGAATAAAGAAGTCTGCGAAATGATGCGTGAGATGTTTGCG
>JAUHYS010000263.1 GCA_030426445.1 bacterium | reverse complement strand
AAACACTTGATGATGTCAATGGAACCATACTGAGAGCTGTAAAGTATAAAGCCGCTGGGACAAGTCGTGTTTTTATTTCTAAGCTTACTGCACTAGCAGGCACTCAAATACACCAATCTTATCACGACCAACTATCAGAGCTATCTTATTGTTCTACCTTAAGCCCTCAGCATTATGCCTTACCTTACATTAATGAAATTATTGAAAAATACCCTGAGCTTTTTTCTTCTTTTTATCACATCCCGCACCCTTTATTTTCACTAGATTATTTAACTAAATTTGTTGAGTTCGCTCATTTATTAGTCAATGGAGATGCGAGAATAGTGCTACAGGTTTTAGAAGGCAAAGGTCTTACGGCGACCGAAGTTTTTAACATTTGGGAACCTTGGGCTGCAAAACAAGGCATTTATTATTATAATTACAGAAGTTTTACTAGGGAGAACTTTCTTCACTACTTTCCCCTCTTTCTTAAAGATGAGATCTACCACGACTCAGCAAATAAAAATATAGAACCCATTTCTATTTTAAGCCCAACTGCAAACTCGCTCTCTCAAAATAACGTCAATAGGGTGCAAGCTTGAATAAGTCAAAAAATGAATCTTGCGGATAGAATATAGCGAAGGCAAATTCAGTGGCTAAGTTTGGAGAAATTTTTCAGGAACATCACTAGAGTCTCTTTTGAAAAAACTTCGAATATACTCGATGCTTTTTTCTAAAATAAACAAGTTTCTTCTTCTTAATTTATCTTTTAGCTTAGGCAGCTGTGAATTTATATCATCACGAGTCACACCCGTAAAATGAAAGTCTTGATCCATGAGAGAGAGCACATTTCGGTAGGCATAAATAGCCGCTAAAAAATCTCCGCGATCTTCTAAAAACTGTGCTTCTAAATGGTAATAATTATGATCTCGGTTTGCGGCCTGATTTAAAATTTTTAAGGCTTTCTTTTCTTCGCCAAGATCGTCCAAGAGATAAATCAAACCGTTTATATCAATAGCTGTCTCTCCATAGGCTTCTATGGTGGCTTTTAAGTCTGAATTTTTTTCATAGCGATCGGCTAAAATACTTTGAATATCTTCTCCAATTTGTAACCAGGATACAAACTCTTCTTTCCACTTAGCATCCTTTAAAAGCTTAGGATGAGAATAAGAAAACGGGAAACTTAAATGGATTTTTTGACCTTCATACGCAGTCATAGAGTGAATGGTCAGCTCTCTTTCACCATTGGCATATCCAAAAAAATCAAATTGAACAGAAGCATAAGAACCCGCTATTTGATAGAAGCCAAGTTTATCAATAGACAAGTTTTCATCATGGCCCAATATGGTTTTAGAACGCTCTTTAAGACGGTTTTCCAGTAAAACGTAAGCAGCTTGGTCCATGAGTAATAGAGGCTTTTTAGAACTTTGAGGAGAATCTTCCCAGGCTAAATAATATTTAAATAAATAATCTTCTCCCTCTACTCCATATTTTTGAAGAAACTTTTTTACTTCTCGGAAATTAAAAGGCGCCCCGCCTCGCTTGAAATGATGCATTTTTTTTAAATCTCTAGCCATCTCACGTATTTTGGGATGGGAATGCTCAGTATCGAAAAAATATGAATAATTTTGAGGAGTTATTTTTTTTCCAGTATTTAGATAATCGATATAAGCTAAAGCCTTTGCTTCAAAGAGCTCTCGATTAACACCAAACACACCTCCCACTAGCCTGTATTGATCACGCTGGGCAGAAATATCACGGAGTAAAGCAAAGTCCTTAGGGTTAGCTTCTTTAATTTTGAGCAAATCCCGGTAACTGACTCTCCCTGCTCCAGGGGCAAGGTTGAGAGCTCGATTTAGCACTCGATGCCCTTTAAAATGAACAAAGCGTTGAGTCGCTACAATGGCTAAATCATCTGGTGTTAGTGGAGCGCTCTGGCCGACTGACTGCATACGAACCTTACCCTGTGACATATGAATAACCTCCTTCATTAATCTTTTTTTAATTTTTCTAAATGTATTCAAAAAAAATCTAGAGAGCAGCTAAACATATTCTCTCTAAGAGAGCAATGAGTAAATAGATTCCATGAAACATATCAAAATTTATCAAGTTACGACTTGTCAAGTTATGACTTGTAAGGTTTAAATCTTAAACGGCGCTAACTTTGCCAACCCCAAATCCAGTAGTTGCTGATTAAGAAAATAGCCTTCGTAGTAGACTTTATTCACGTCTTCATAAACGGGGTGATAGCGAACATCGACAATGACTCGACCAAAACTATCCGGCTTATAGGTTGTGTTCAAAACCCATGGACAGGGACTGAGCACTTTTTTACTAAAGTTTAAAGACTCCAATGCAGACTCGGGATTGGGGCCGTGCAGCTCCGAACAATTAATCCCTCGCAAACGACCGTCGTATTCTTGGCGAGAATAAAAACCCTTATCGCTATCAAAACGATGCGTGTCTCCGTCTTTGTATTGCAAAATTTTCGATTTAAAAGTGTAGGTAATACTGTAATTGAGTGGAAGCAATCCATTAGGGTGATCGCTGTCGGCTAATTGCTCGATTTGGTAAAGGTCTGCCTTGATAGCCCGTTCAAAATAACGCGTCGCCAAGCCCTCTTTCGCTGCATACTTTAAATAAAAAAGCCTCTCTTTTTGATTTTTAACAGCAAGGCTTAAACGATAATGTGTCCAGGTCAAAAATTCCCCATTATAAAGTTTGGGTAAGCCCTTTTCAAAAGATGAGTAGAAATTTGAAATCTGAAAGAGATCAGTGCGATTAGCCTTGATATCTTGAGCTAAGGCAATAACCATGGCCTCTTTTTGACCATAGGGAAAACGCTCGCGAGTTAGATAAATTTTTCTTCCCAAGTTCCAAATTTCTCTAAGGTTTTTTTGCTTATGTGCTTGATTATCTACTTTGATAACGGTAGAAATAGAATTTTTAAGTTCATGCACAAGTTTTTTATAATGAGGACTTTTTGAAAAATCGATTTTTAGTTGATGTATCAAGAGAAAATTTATCAAAAGATCAACCTAAAATTTATGGAAAAGTTTGATTTTAAACAGAGTATTCAAATATTGAGATTGAAAGTTTTAACTGATGAAGATTTATAGATTCAACTATTAGAGAAATTAATATAATGTATTGACAA
>JAUHYS010000262.1 GCA_030426445.1 bacterium | reverse complement strand
AAAAAGGACGTTGCAAGCTCTATTATAGAGTTCTTAGAAAAAAATGTTAGCAGTGGTAAGGTTAAAACAAAGGGTTCAGGTTGAATATGCAACAGGCTATAAGAATTGGCGATAAAATAGTCGCTCCTGGTTCTCAAGCCAGTGTTATGTTGCCTCTTCCAGGTTTATATACTCAGTCCAAAGTTAATATGCCGGTACAAGTCGTGCATGGAAAAAAATCAGGTCCCTGTATTTTTGTCAGTGCTGCCATTCATGGCGATGAAATTAACGGAATTGAGATCATTCGTCGTATTCTTAAATATAAAGGTTTAAAAAAAATAAAAGGGACTTTAATTGCGATTCCTGTTGTTAATGTTTATGGGCTGATTAATCATTCGCGTTATCTCCCAGATCGGAGAGATCTCAACCGGTCTTTTCCTGGTTCCTCTAAGGGGTCTTTAGCAGGACGACTCGCTGACCTTTTTTTAAACGAGATTGTTAAAAAAAGTACACATGGAATTGATCTCCATACAGGCTCAAGTCACCGTAGTAATCTTCCTCAGATTAGAGCTTGTTTGGATCAAAAAAAAACCAAACAGATAGCTAAAGCTTTTGGAGCTCCAGTGATACTTAATTCTAATATACGTGATGGGTCCCTCAGGCAGGCGGTCAATGATTTGGGTGTGCCGATGTTAGTTTACGAAGGCGGTGAAGCACTTCGTTTTGACGAATTAGCTATTCGCGCAGGAGTCAGAGGGGTGCTCAATGTCATGAAGTCATTAGAAATGATTATAGGACCGCCTATTCAAGCAAGAGCACCACAGCTTTTTGCAAAAAAAAGTTATTGGATTCGCGCTAATGTGAGTGGGATTTTACGTACACTTAAGCCTTTAGGGAGTCATGTTAAAAAAAATGAAACATTAGGAATTATCAGTGACCCTTTTGGTTTTTTTGAAGAGAAAGTAACTGCTCTGGTTTCAGGAATTATTATTGGAAAGTCAAACCTCCCAATTGTCAACGCAGGAGAAGCTCTCTATCACTTAGCTAAATTTAAAGAAACAGACGAAGCCGAAGAAGTAATGGATAGTTTTCATGAAGAACTCAATCCCGAAGAGCAACAGGGGATAATAGGTGAGCCTCCCATTGTTTAGGTTGTGCTACGTGCTTGGGGGCTTATTTGACATTTTAGTGACAATGTTCTTTAATAGACGATTATAGCATGTGTGGTATTTATGGTGAAATTAGATTCGACTCTCAGCAAGCTTCTCTGAAGCTTGCTCAAGATATTATTGAAAAAATGCGTCCTCGTGGACCAGATGCTTCTGGTTTATGGTCTCAAGATGGAAATATCTTGGGACATACCCGCCTAAAAATTATTGATCTCAGTGAAAAAGCCCAGCAACCCATGGTTGATTCCCAATTAGGTCTTTCTATTGTCTTTAATGGAATGATTTATAACTATCCAGAACTTCGTGAGGAGCTCATCCAAAAGGGCTATCGCTTTTTTTCTGAAGGAGACACCGAGGTCATTTTAAAAGCCTACCATGCTTGGGGTGAAGATTTTGTTAAAAAACTTTCAGGGATGTTCGCTTTTGCAATTTATGAGCGAGATTCAAAAAAAATCATTTTAGCGAGAGATCGATTGGGGATTAAGCCTTTATATTATTCTCAAGTTGTTCAGTCATTTCGTTTTGCTTCTAGTTTACCTGCTTTATTGTTACACCGTGATATTGATCTAGAAATTGATTCCATTGCTTTACATCATTATATGCATTTTCACTCGGTTGTGCCTCCACCTTTCACAATGTTAAAAGGTATTCGCAAGCTGAAACCGGCTCATATCATGATCATTGATGCAAAGGGTTCTTTAACTGAAAAATGTTATTGGAATCCTGATTTTGTTTCACATAACTCCAGTAGTGGTGAGCTCAGTTTTGAAGAGTATCAAACAGAAACCCTCAGACTTTTAAAGCAATCGGTTGAAAGGCGTTTGATTGCGGATGTGCCTGTGGGTGTTTTATTGTCAGGGGGGCTCGACTCAAGTTTGGTCGTAGGTTTATTAGCGAATTTAGGAGCAAAAGGACTGAATACCTTTTCCATTGGATTTGATGCCGTTGCGGGAGAAGCAGGAGATGAGTTTTTTTATTCGGATATCATTGCCAAACATTTTGGGACAGAGCACCATCAAATTAGGGTTGACCCGATAAGGACATTGAAAGAACTTCCCAATTGTATCGCTGCTATGTCAGAACCCATGGTAAGCCACGATAATATTGGTTTTTATTTACTATCTCAGGAAGTTGCCAAGCATATTAAAGTGGTGCAGTCTGGGCAAGGTGCCGATGAAATATTTGCGGGTTATCATTGGTATCCTCCGATGATGGAGTCAACAACACCTCTTGAAACTTATCAAAAGTACTTTTTCGATCGCAATCATCAAGAGTACACTCAAGTTGTGCATTCACGTTTTCATGAAAAAGATTATTCGAGCAAATATGTCGAAGACTTTTTCAATCAATCCAAACAATGCTCTTCCATCGATCAAGCTTTACGTTTGGATAGTTTAGTGATGCTAGTTGATGATCCAGTCAAGCGTGTCGATAATATGACAATGGCGTGGGGTTTAGAAGCGCGAGTTCCTTTTTTAGATCATGACTTAGTAGAGTGGGCTGCAAAAATTCCTGCTAAGTATAAAGTTAAACAAGGGGGAAAGTTTATTTTAAAGGAAGTTGCCAGAAAAATCATCCCTCACGAGGTCATTGACCGCCCCAAAGGTTATTTTCCTGTACCTGCCCTTAAGTTTATTCAAGGACGCTTCTTAGAGTTTGTCACTGATTTTTTGTATTCAAAAAAAAGCAAAGAAAGAGCTTTATTTCAGGAAGGCTATGTTGCAAAATTAGTCAAATCCCCCCAAGACTTTTTAACTCCACTTAAAGGGTCAAAATTATGGCAGCTTGCTTTGCTTGAAGCATGGTTAAGCAGTCAAGGAGCGTAATTTGAATTACCGCCGAAAAAATCAAACACATCATCGCTTAGAACGGCAATCCATGCCAACCTTACAAAATTGGAAAAATCCCAAACATCCTGAAGACAAACAGCTTCCTACTAATGTGATTTTGAACTGTGGCTGGGGTAGACTTATTTTTGCACATACTTTTGATTCTGA
>JAUHYS010000261.1 GCA_030426445.1 bacterium | reverse complement strand
TTTATCAAATTAGGAGTAAACGGACTATGTTTGTTCTAGATTTATAAATTGTATTTTAAAAAATTTGGACTCCTCGACTTTCTTTAATGACCCCTTCCCCAAATAATAAATGCTCAGTTTTATAACCAAACAGGTTGCCTGTTATAACTTATTGAAATTTATAATAAAAAAATATTATTTTTTTTATTCTTTTAACAAGTCTTGTTTATTTTATCAATTATTTTAGCAAGTTAAGTTGAGCAGTTTGGTAATAGCAAGCAGATGAATAAAATAGTAAGAGATAAAAATTCTTATTTGCATTTATAAATCATTAAAGTTAAGCCTCTTTAAGATAACCCAGTATCATGACATTTTTCTGGGTTTTGACTACTTTTTAAAGGGAAAAAATGTCAAAAGACAATCAAATCAACTATTCTAAAGCACTAAAGTTAGAAAAAAAGGGAGATAAACTCGTCAGTAAAGGCAAGTTTCGGGAAGCCCTAATCGCTTACCAAGAAAGTGAACAAAACTTTTCGGAACGTGAGGAAATTTACCAAAAACTCATTGAAACTCTCAATAAAATCGAGGACGAATGGAGTGAAGAGGATTTTAGCGCTTCGGTGACATGGACGATGCGCCAACAGGAGCTGCAAAACCCTAAAATCAAACGAGTTCATGAACAGTTTAGCTTAGAGTTTCAGGAAGTCCAAAAGCTGGCCCAACAGCTCATGATTGCTACCGAAAAAGATATGGAAGAAGACCTCATTGACAAAATCATCAATTATCAAGAAAAAGCGACTCTCCCACTGATCCATTTTATTTTAACTTTTAAAGAATTCGCATTAAGAGGCTTTTCAGAGGAAGAAATTCCCACCGACCCAAGTGACCCTTTCTTAGCAGAAAACCCCCAAGCTGAAGCGACTCCAAAAAGTCCAGAGGAAAAAGAATGAAAATCCTTGGGCTGACTGGAGCGATTGCCTCGGGTAAAACGACCGTCGCCAATATGTTCAAAAGCTTAGGAGCCGAGCTAATTCTTGCCGATCGGGTCGCTCATCAAATCTACCAACCTAAAGAAGAAGTTTATCAAAAAATCATTCAACGCTATGGCAAGGGCATTTTAAACTCTAAGAAGCAAATTGACCGAAAAAAACTTAGCAAAAAGCTTTTTTTTTCTAAAAAAGAAAAAAAGCGGCTTGAATCTATGATTCACCCTGCAACTTTCAAAAAAATAGGCTGGGAAATTCAAAAAGCGATACACAGACGCCCTCCTCTTATTTTAGTAGAAGCAGCACTCCATTTTGAGACAAACTATTACCGTTTTTTTGAGGGAATCATCGTTGTCAAAAGCCCATTAAAAAAAATAAAAAAGCGACTAGAGCATCGCGATCAATTATCTAATATGGAAATTGAGGCAAGAATTATAAACCAATGGCCATTGAGTAAAAAACTCAAAAAAGCAGACTGGATCATTGATAACTCAGAAAATTTAGAAAAAACAGAAAGACAGGTAAGAAAATTATTTAAAACTTTAATTAGAAATCAGTTACCCACAACAAAGCAAGGATTAAAAATGCAATAATGGCCCACGACCTAATTTAAGCATGTCTTTGAGGGCATTACTTTTTTGAGCTGACCTTTTTTCTTTTTTACCTTGATTTTGTGGCAATTTAGAGTTCTCGCTAAACTCTGGATAAGGGACTTGAGTAACCCCCAATTGCCAAGTGAGCTGGCAATGTCTTCCCTCAATTTTTGCCGGAAATTCAACACGGCCTAATTCTAGGTCAGTAATCTTTCCTCCCATTTTTTCTACTTCAAATAAGATTTTTTTATAGGTTTGATAATGTTCCTGTACTGCCAATTGAAGGACTTTCACCTCATGAAGACAATCTATTGGAATCTCTCCAATTAAGATAGGCTCGACCTTCTTTTGTTTAAGTTGCTTCGAAGCCTTTGCAAGTTCTTTTTTATGAAATAGAAGTTGCTTAAATTTTTGTTCTAATTGAGGAGTCAACTGATTGACTTCTTCATAATCGAATAGCTTTTTTGGTTTTACTTTCATAAAAGTGTCTCCCAATCACTCTGTAAAGGAAACGAAATCAAATGGAAATGTAATTATAATTTTAAAATAAGGCTTTCGGCAAGACTCAACGTGTCAAAAATTATAAATAACTCATTTATTAACGCATTCTCTTAAAATTAGGTTTAGAAAATCGATTCATTTTTTCTAAATACGAAACAAAAAAAGTTAAAATAACATCATTTTTTATGAAAGAAAAAATATTCTCACAATTGGGTAAGGGTCCGATAGCTATGATCCTGGCTGCCTTCTTTTTTTCTATCATGGTCGCTATGATTAAGGAACTTAGCAAAAACACCGGTATTTCTGTATTTCAGATGACTTTTTTTCGGGCAGGTGTCTCGGCACTCATTTTATTGATTATCATGAAAAGCCGGGGGATTTCTTTTTGGGGAAAAAACCAAAAGTTGTTGGTTTTTAGAGCACTTTCAGGGTTTACCGCTATGTGTCTCAACTTTTATGCAGTTACTCAAATCCGCTTGGGAGACGCGGGTGTCCTTCACCAAACTACTCCTTTTTTTGTCATTTTATTGTCTGCTTTTTTACTGAAAGAAAAAATCAAAATATCGATGATCTTTCTTACCAGCCTCTGTTTTTTTGGTATTGCCATTATTTTAAGGCCCAGCGGAGAAGTGCTGAATACCGGAGGCCTCGCCGCTTTAGCCAGTGCACTCTTTGCGGCTAGTGCTTATGTTTCGATTCGTCATCTTCATCAAACCGACAGTTTTTGGACCATGGCTTTTTATTTTATGCTTGTTTCAACGGTCATGTCTTTTTTTCCGATGTGTCAATCCTGGCAAACCCCCGATTTTAAAGAATGGACTCTGTTAATATCGATAGGAGTTTTAGGAACTCTTGGTCAACTTTTTATGACTTACGCCTACAAGCATCAGGCCGCTAGCTGGTTAGCGCCTTTTGCTTATTTTGGTGTCATTTTTAATTTTATTTGGGGGTTTTTATTTTTTGAAGAGAAGCCCTCCAGCCTCACCCTAATAGGAGCTGTTTTGACTTTGGGGGGCGGAATTGGAATTTTATTACTGAAGCCCAAGCCAGATAACCAAAATTGAAATCTGTTAATATTCTAAACTCATAAAAAAATTATTCTAATGACTCT
>JAUHYS010000260.1 GCA_030426445.1 bacterium | reverse complement strand
TAGATGATAAAAACCCTTATGTCGATGATAAACCTAAATATGAAAAGGATGAAACAAAGGGCAAATACGTCATTGTAAACGACTACAAAAATACCTTGAGAATGCAAATAGCGCAATAATTGCACCATCTCTTTATAGGCCTCTGGAGGATTACCCGCTCCCATATTTTGTTCCCATAGCTGGTGAATTTCTCGAAGAGTCCTACCTCGATAAGACTGAGTGGCAAAAAAATAGGCCCAATGGTAACCGTATTTTTCTTTAATAGACCGATAGTAATCGATTGGACTTGTCGCAGTCTCAGTAGAGGAAGTGGCAGCTTCCCTCGCTTTACTGTTTCCTACCGCGTCCGCCGCTTCAGTGGTTTCAACAGAAGTCTGAGGAGAAAAGAAAGATAGCGTTTCCAGTTTGCCTTTTTCCCATTTTATTTTTTCAGAATGAACAAGTGAGTGAAAAATATTTTCGCTAATCGTCGTAGGCCATAAGCCTCCCTCTCCCGAAACAATAGCAACTTTTGAAGACAAATCGATCTGTAATTTTAATTTTCCGAGGCTCTGACAAATTTTGTTATAATTGGCTTCTGTCCAGTTCTCTTCAGGTAAGACAGATTCACAATCAAAAGCCACGACAGGAGTCCAGCATTGATTTGCCTCGTCTTTTAAAGCACAACCCAAGCCTTCGCGATGCGATTGTTTTCCGAAGTGTAGAGAAATGGACTTTAGGGGTTTCCCTGATTCGACTTGTTGCTGAATTTTTTGCATCACTTGATAAAGATATTTGGAATTTTTGATTCCAAAAACTTTCATAAGATCCTGCTCATCAAGCTTTTCAGTATCAGGAGGATTTTGTGCAATGTCTTTTAGGTCTTTTCCGTTTATTTTAAGCCCGGAGACTTGAGCGATGGGCAGGGAAATTTTAGGTAAAGGCTGTTCAACCTGTGGTTCTTGCTTGTCTTCTCCACAAGAAAAGACAAAAATCAAACAAGAAAGTATTAAAAAGCAGTAAGGAAAAAAAACTTTTTTTACATTATTAATACGGTTAATAAACTTTAAGGGTTTCATATAGTTTTTCCCCTCCAAAAATAACGACCCTGAAGCACCTAAACTTAAAATACTCTTTTTTACTATGGAATCAACCGAAAAGACCTAAAAAAACGTTGTCTGCTTTTGTCTTTGGGTATCTCAACCACTACGGTGTATAGTTTTTTATCTTTTAAAAAGAAACGCACTTTACCTTCTATGCCTTCAGGTTTTTTATAATGCAATTCTCGACCCTCTAATTGATCAAGGTAAACACGTTGAAAAGAAATCTCTTTGGCCTTGACATCTTTTAAAAGAGCTTTTTTTGCTTTTTCGTAAAGACTGCTTGGACTAGAGAAAACCATCGCAATCTCTGGCAACATGGAAACATCCACCGCCCACTCACCTGTCTTGTTTTTTACAAAAAATTTATAATGGGGAACTTTACCTACAAAGGTCTTTTCCACGAGGTTAATCTGCTTAGGTGCGGAAGGAAAATAAGCACGGAAGCCGTATTCTTTTGTTTCGAAATTATAAGCCAACACAAGACTAGCATGAAACAAAAACACAGCGGTAAACATGATAAAAAATTTTAGACCGGTACTCGACATATCTACATAGTCAAAGACCCTCATCCAATATAGTTGGGTCTCCTCTATTTAGAATAGCATACTTAAACTAGGAGGAACACTGTTTTTGATACTTAGCCGTCACCTTTAAACCAATCTCTTCCCAGGTTTTTGCAATACCATCCTCCCCTGTGTGCAAAGCCTGACATGTTTCATGAATAGAATCATAAGCCTCTTTTAGTTTAAAATCGTTCATGGTGAATTTCCCCTCTGCAGAAAAATTGTTTTCTGAATCGATTTTATATTTCATGGGAATAGTATGAGAAACACTGTTCATATTGATTTTAAAGGCAATTTCACCTGAACTTTCTTCGCCTGAAAAACTCTCAACCTCCCCTTTTATGATGAATGCCGGCACAAATTTTTGGAAAAAATATTCTCGGATGGTTGCATTGCGACCTGCATTATTCGACTCGATAGAAGAAGCATCGATGTCAATACTTAGCCCCTTTACTAAAGTGGTTAAATCCTTTGCAGAGCTGGGCCCTTTGATCTCGTAAGTATTGAAAGTTCCTAGTACAGGTGTCTTATCGGTAAATTTATAAGCAGTCCATTCTACTTTAACGTCCTCTGGCTTTACTTGGTATTTACAAGGAGAATCTTCCTCTACAACGGAGTTTTGACTTAAACTTTCAGGCTGAACAGAGTTATTTTCAGCTTTTTTACAGGCAATGAAACTCAAAACTATTACGCACAGCAAACAAGTTTTAAGAATATTAGAAACGCGGTGATAAAATAATCTCATGGAATCCCAAACTACACTATTTACTCTTTTATGGAGAGGAGTCAAAAAACGCTGCCCACGCTGTGGAAAAGGACAACTCTATCAAAACTGGTACCGATTACACAAAAATTGTCCTAAATGTCATTATCTTTTCTTTTATGACCCTATTGACATTTTATCTTTTATGTACATGAGTACAGCTCTGCTGACAGGGCTTTTTATTTTAGTCATGTTTACCCTAACACCTGCTAACTTAGTTTTAGGAAGAGTGCTTCTTGGATTTCTGGCCTTGTTGACCATTGTGGGATCATTACCCCGTCGCAAAGGAATCGCCATTGCAATTGAATATTGGTCAAGGCTTCACCTTGAAGACTCTCATGAATAGAGCATAAGAACTAATTAAAGAAGGGATTTGTTCCAGCTGCGTGATCTGTATGATCTGTTACACCTCGAATTTGCGGAAAAGCTTGCTTGAGTCGCTGCTCAATCCCTTGTTTGACCGTTACATCAATTTGGCTACAACCCTGACACCCGCCACCAAAACGAAGATAAACAATATTGTCTTTTACATCGAGTAATTCTGCCCGACCACCATGCATAGCAAGACCCGGATTAATTTCGTTATTAAGTAGATTTTGCACCTGCCCCACTAAAGGGTTCGATTGATCCAAAGGAGTCAAACCAGGCTCGGGTGTTTTTTCTTTAATCTCAAACCCTGCTTCGCTGGCATCTAATAAAACATTTTGAAAGCTTGTTTGGTCATTTTTATTGACGATGACGAGAAAACCCTCGTGTTCGACAAA
>JAUHYS010000259.1 GCA_030426445.1 bacterium | reverse complement strand
CGATTTAAAAATTGATGGCGATAAAAAATTAGTTGCGACACATCCTATTTACTCCGGTAAAGCCTTAGTCGATATTAAAATCCCTAATAGCTCACCTCAGATGGCATTAATTAGGCCAAATTCTTTTGGAACACAGGCCCCTCAAGAAGGAGCAAGTGCTGAAATCCTTAAAAAGGATGCCGATGCGGGCGAGTTAAAGGCAGAAATGAAAGAGTTGGTCCAAGGTCAATCTGATAAAGCAGATTTGACAGAAGCAGAGATCATTGTTTCAGGTGGGCGGGCGATGAAAAATGCCGAAAACTTTAGTATTCTAAAAGAACTCGCTGATGTGATTGGTGCTTCCGTGGGTGCCTCCCGCGCTGCAGTAGACTCTGGTTATGCGCCTCATGATATGCAGGTCGGTCAGACAGGTAAAGTGGTAAACCCTAAACTCTATTTTGCGTTTGGAATAAGTGGTGCTATTCAACATTTGGCTGGAATGCGGACTTCTAAAGTCATTGTGGCAGTCAATAAAGATTCCGAAGCCCCAATTTTTCAAAAAGCAGACTACGGCATAGTCGGTGATTTATTTGAAATTGCGCCTATGTTAACTCAAGAATTCAAAAAGGTCTTGGCTGATTAGTCACTAGTTAAAATAAATCAAAATATTTAAAAAAAGGAGCAGAAAATTTTCTGACTCCTTTTTTTTTATTCTTAAGATGTTATTATTATAAAACAAGATGAGGAGGGAGGGGGCCTATGGATAAAAAATATCTAAGAAAAAATTACGTTTTACTTCTTACATGTATGATTTTATTCGCTTCAAATGTGCAAGCCTTGGATCATGGTTTTGTAAAATTGCCTAATTCTAAATGGAAGCTTGAAAAAATTGATGAATCCACTCAAGAACTTTCTACAGAGAAACTGGGAAAGGTGGTCACGGTTAGAGTAGCCACAGCCGATTTGGGTAAAGCAGATGTCAATAAGTTTATTCTTTTAGTGCGTAATGAACTGAGTGATCATCAAGATTATGCAGGAGCAAGGTTTAGTCAAGTTTCTAGTCAAACAATCAAGCAAGATAGGTGGCTATATTTTTCTTTAAAAAGGCAAGATGACGTTCACCAGGAGCTTTGGGCAAAGCAACTTGAAGACCAATCTGCAGTCGTTTTTTTATACACGGCGACAGATAAATATTATAAAAAGTTTCGTAAAGATTATCTGAAATTGCTTAAGCAAATTAACTAAATAATCCATTGAGACTACTTTTCTAAATGAAGGCTGAGAATTTCACCACCAAGGGCATCAATCCAGATCCAGCCATAGCTTTCGATACGCTCTGCACAGTGATAGACGAGCTGAATTTCATAAATAGGAAAATCTCTCTGAGGAGGGCATTGTATCTCTAAATGGGATTCGGGGTAAGCCCAAAAATCTTTGAGTGAATCCATATTTTGGAGCAGTGCTTTAATTTCTTTTAAAGTTAAAAAAGTGTCTTCTATTTTCGTGTTATTATTTGAAAATGAATTTGTATTCATGGCCTCACCTTTAAGAATGGTTCTAGATTTCTAAATAGCGTCGTATTTTTCTAAGTTGTAACGGTCGATAATTTTTATAATTTTTTCAGTATATTTAGGGTCAGTGGCATATTTTTTTTCACCTGATTGGAGTGACTGAACAAACTGTTTTGCTGAAGCCGTGTGTTTCATGGCATGTTTTAAATTTTTTCCTTGGGAAATTATTTCTGCATGGAATAAAAATCCTTCTAAAGGGCTCGGAAACTTTCTTAAATTAGAAAAGGAGTTTTTTAGTCCAAACAGATTATGATGTTTTGCATATCTTCCATAGCCTGTAGCGAGTGCAGCTTGTGCAAGAGAAACCGATGCAGGTATACGCGTTTTTGATTGAGCTATTTTGGCAGCCATCGCATACATTTGAAAAAAATTTTCTTGAACGGATTGTTTCTTTTCTAGACGGTTCAGTGCAAGTTTTGGATGAGTCTTAAAATTATTTTTAGTATTTAACGGGTCAGAATCATTTTCTACTTTATTTGAGATAAACGAACGATTTTTTGTAAAATGATTTTCAAGTTGAGTGATCGTGGTTAAATTTTTTTTAACATAATTTTGGGTTTCTTTAAACGGAGGGACTCCTTTATATTTAAGGACATTCCCTGGCCCGGCATTATAAGCAGCTAAAGCTAAATCAATTCTTCCATTAAATCGATTGAGCATTTTTTTTAAGTAACGCGTTCCGCCTTCAATATTTTGTTTTGGATCAAATGGATTTTTTACTCCCAATTCTTTGGCTGTTGCTGGCATCAATTGCATAAGCCCCATTGCACCTTTAGGGCTTTTTGCATGAAGTTTACCTCGAGACTCATGGTAGATAACGGAAACAATTAAACTTTGGGGGACTTGGTTTTTTTGAGAGCTTTTTTGAATAGTTTCCATAAAGGGAACGATCTGAGCCATTTTTTTTGGGAGTCTTTTTATATCCCTAGAGTTAGGTGAAAAACCATGATGAGCTTGGCAGCTTTGGCTAATATTTAATGAAGATTCTAAGTTTTTGTTTATCAGTAGCATTTTTTAAATCCTTTTTTGATACGTGTTTTAATTGGTTTCTTTCTGGTTTCTTTTAAAAGCAAAAAGGAAGCCAATATGGACTCAAGAGCACTATGCTCATTAAATTGTTGTTATTATTTGTCTTTATTGAATTGTTTTATTTAAACTCAAAAAGACTAAATGAATGAGTTCCTAAAGTTGAACGTGAGCGTTTGAAAACAGGTCACTTCTGTGATCAATCATTATATAGACTCATTTTATTTTCTTATTGTCTTTGTTTGAAAAATGAATATGATGCCAATCGCACAAATTGAAAATCATCGAAATATTCAAGTTAATTAAGATTTAATCATTCCTAATGGCCCGGGAGGTTAACGTGTACAAAAGAATAAATAAACTTTCCTTTCTATCCTATCTTTTAATTTTTCAGCTTATCGGATTTCCAATAAGTCCCAGTTTTGCCAAAACGACAAAAGAAAAAAATGAAGCTCAAGAGAATGTAGAGGTCTTAGAAGGAACCAATACACCAGCCAATTCCGAAACTCATTTGCCTGAAAAAACTGAGGCAGATAAGAGACAAGCTTCCACAGATAAAAAAGATCAAGCGAGCTCTCAAAGTAAAGAAAAGTCTAAAGTTGTCGTGA
>JAUHYS010000258.1 GCA_030426445.1 bacterium | reverse complement strand
TATAAAGGTAAACATCAGTTGTTTGCCCATTTAATGGGTTTGAAAACTAAGGAGCAGGTGTATGAAACCTTTCAAGTGGATGCTGGAGCTTATTGGGAAGACCATTTTACCTTTGGTAAGATGTCTAAAAAAAGTAAAAAGCGCATGTCAAAAACCTTTGTCGATTTGATGATCATAAATACGTTGGTACCCCTTCGATTTTGTTATGCCAAGCACTTGGGGCAAGATGTTCCTGAAGATTTAATGGAACTAATAACACAGGTCGATTCTGAACAAAATTCCATCATAAAAAATTTTGACGCATTGGGGACAGCCACTAAAAATGCGATGGAGAGTCAAGCCAAACTCACCCTCTACCAATCGTACTGCACAAAAAATAAATGCCTGCAATGTGCCGTTGGTGCGCATTTATTGAATAGAAATACATAATTTTAGCTATGTCTTTATTTTATAATACCCTTTATTATTTTCAAAAAAGAGGCTTCGAGGTATGCCGACGGATTGCTGAACGCTTGGGCATTCGTGCCCGGGTGGTCCGAACCAGCTTCATTTACCTCACCTTTGTAACCTTGGGCTTTGGTTTTGCCCTTTACCTTTTTATTGCTTTTTGGCTTCGGATCAAAGATTTGGTCTACACCAAGCGAACCTCAGTTTTTGACCTATAAGTTATGATCAGATTGTTGCGATCCAAAATAGTCTTGGCCCTATCGTTGATGGTAATTGTGCTTTCCATCGGGGTGATCGGTTATAAGTTCTTATCGGGCTTTACATGGGTAGAGGCAATCTATATGACCATAATTACAGTGACCACGGTCGGGTTCTCGGAGGTACGACCATTGGATGCCGATGCAAAGATTTTTACCGTATTTTTAATCGTAACCAGTGTTTTTATTTTCGGTTTCGCTATTTCGGTGGTAACAGAATACATTTTGGGGCGCAATTCCCTGGAGATGCTAAAAAAGAAAAAAGTGAAGAACTCGTAACTATTTCCGCAGCGGATCCCCTCAACTTATCTGGCACTGTTTTTAATCAACACAAAGTGGCTCGGCTCAGTGCCAATCGTATTTTATTTGAAGACGGCATCCCCGTAGCTATTTTGGAATCCAAAGAGATCAAATATTTGAAGAAATTTTCTGGAGAAAAAAAACATAAGCTTCACCAGGCCTTGGTTAAGAATCATAACAACTTGCCCTCTAGGGGTAAAATTTTATAGCTATTTATAAACAACCCTTACCTTAACTAGAATCAAGAATTTTTATATACTCCTTTAAAAATTTTTAAGACACTCGATCCAAAGCAGCTTATGACCGCAAACACATCCAAGGAGCGGTGCATCTTAATTTTTCTGATTTTACTCAAGGCAAACTCGCTAAGTTGATTCCATCCAAAGACACTCAAATACTTATTTACTGTAACAATAACTTTTTGGGAGATCAGAATAATTTCCCTTCTAAGAGTGAAGGACTTGCTTTAAATATACCCACATTTATTAACCTGTATGGTTACGGCTATAAAAATATTTACGAACTCAGCTCTTTAGTTGAAATTCCTGAAGACAGTCTTCAATTTGCAGGGAGTGAAGTTGAGTGATTTACCGTATGAAGATTTGATAGAATATCTTTTATTCTGAGAGTGAAATCTTGAGTATCTTCCAAATAAGAGGCTGGTATTTTTAAAATAAAAATCTATGCGTTAGCATGTTTTTTTTAACAAAGCATTTCAAATTTCCTCTGGCCATTTACGAGAGCTATGAAGAACGCGCAAAATTTCAATTCTATTATTTTTTATTCGATATGGCAGGATATAGGGCGTATTGGGGATAATAAGTTCTCGAGTATTCACGACACGACCCACACGATCCATATGTGGATTTTCAGATAAATGATGCACACTAGTTCTAATTTTTTTAGCAAGTGTTTGAGCAGCCCTAGGTTTATCTTGGGCAATATAATATTGAAGGGCTCTTAAGTCTCTGGCTGCTAATTCTAACCAAAAAATTTGCATCATGGTTTTTTAAGCTTTTGTTTTTTACCCCAAGAACTCAAGCATTGATCAATTTTTTTATGTTCAATAAAAGGGCCTCCAGAGTCTGATTGATCAACCGCTTTTTGAATTTCTTCGATTTGCCAGCTTTGATTCACAACATAATCTTCAATGGCTTTGCTGACTACCCAAGATCTAGGGCGCTCCATAACACTAGATAATTGGTCTATTTTCTTTTTTAAGTCTTTGTTAAGTCGAACCGAAAAGACAAAAGATTGGGACATACTCAAACCTTTCTACAAAAAACTACAGTGTAGTTATTTGTAGTTTACTTTTTTTTCAAACTTTGTCTAGCCCGTTTTGTAATATTTCTATTCATTGCATTACTCAAGCTTTGGAAAAAGAAACGAAATGTGCAAAGACTCAATTTTTAATTGAGGAGATTTTAGATTAAACTTTAGCCTCTTACAAACCCGACAACAAGCCCCTTAAACCCTTACCGCCAAACTTACCAAAGCGCTTCATCAATTTACGCATTTGTTCAAACTCTTTAAGTAGGCGGTTGACATCACTGACTTGCGTCCCACTGCCCCTAGCAATACGCATACGACGTTGACCATTGAGCAAGCGAGTGTGCCTCCGTTCTTGCAAAGTCATCGAGTTAATAATCGCCTCTTTTTGTTTGAGTTCGCTTTCGACTTCGTTTGCATCGACTTTTTGTTTTAGCTTACCCATACCTGGCAGCATGCCCATCACCTTATCCATGGAGCCTAGCTTTTTCATTTGTTGCAGTTGCTTACGAAAATCTTCTAAATCAAATGTATCTTTGAGAACCTTGCCAGCCATCTCTTTGGCTTCAGCCTCGTCAAATTCCTTTTGGGCCTTTTCTATCAGGCCAATCATATCACCCATGCCTAAAATTCTGGAAGCCACCCGGTCTGGATAAAAAGGCTCAAGGTCTTCGATTTTTTCACCCACCCCTGCAAAGTAAATCGGCTTACCCGTCACATAACGTACGGAAAGAGCGGCCCCACCTCGGGCATCGCCATCCATTTTAGTCAGCAAGACACCGCTGATTTGGAGCTGCTCATCAAAGGTCTTGGCTACATTGACGGCCTCTTGACCGGTCATGGCATCGACCACCAAAAGAGTATGGTGTACCTCAACTTTGCTTTTTATTTTAGAAAGCTCCTTCATCATCTCTTGATCGATTTGCAAACG
>JAUHYS010000012.1 GCA_030426445.1 bacterium | reverse complement strand
GATCGCCCTCACCCCCATGATGCTCGGCCGCTTTGCCGCCCGCTTTCCCGATGAGATTGCCGTTTATCATTCCGGCATGACCGATATACAGCGCCTGCAAACCTGGTGGTCTGCCAAAGACGGAGTCAAAAAGATTTTTATTGGTACGCGATCGGCGGTCGCCCTGCCCATCCAGGATTTAGGGCTCATCATTGTCGATGAAGAGCACGATTCCAGCTATAAACAAGAGGAACGCTTTCGCTACCATGGCCGCGACCTGGCCGTGATGCGGGCTTCCATCGAAAGAATCCCGATCGTGCTGGGCTCGGCCACACCTTCGATCGAGAGCCGTGAGAATGCCGAAAAACAAAAGTATCACTTTTTCCGACTCAACCAACGCGCCACAAAGGCCATTTTGCCAGATATTCAGCTCATTGACCTTAAGACGGAGTCAGCCAATGAGCACACCTGGATGACGGCCCCTTTGCAAAAAGCTCTGGATGACACCCTCCAACGCGGCGAACAGGCCATGCTCTTTCTCAATCGCCGGGGCTTTTCGCCTTTTATGCTGTGCCGAGACTGCGGCCATGTTCCTACTTGTCCCAATTGCGAGATTTCCCTCACCTATCACAAGCGCCCGCTCTCGCTGGTTTGCCATTATTGTGAACTCAAAGAGGAAAACTTGCGGGCCTGTCAAAAGTGCCAAAGCGAAAAACTCCAACCCATTGGTATTGGCACCGAAAGAATTGAGGACAATCTCAAAAAGCTTTACCCCAATATTACAGTGGGCAGACTGGACCGTGACATTGCCAGTAGTCGGCAACGCATGGCTGCACTGCTTTCTCAATTTGAAGCTGGCAAAATCGATGTATTGGTGGGTACACAGATGTTGGCCAAGGGTCATGACTTTAAAAAACTCACTTTGGTGGGAGTTTTATTGGCGGATATGTCGCTGAACCTCCCTGATTTTCGTGCTGCGGAACGAAGCTTTCAATTACTTACACAAGTTGCAGGCCGGGCCGGCCGCCATGATTTAAAAGGCCAAGTGTTTATTCAAACTTACCGCCCTAATGACCCAGCCATTCAAAATGCGCTTCGCCAGGATGCGGAAAATTTCTACCTGCAAGAGCGTACATTCCGTGCTTCGGCTGATTATCCACCTTTTTCAAGAATGATTTTACTCCGTCTTCAAGGCCGAAAACTCCCTGAAGTCACGACCAGTACTCGTAGACTGGCCAAACAATTGCGAGAACTCTATCAAAATTTTCCCCATGTCAAAATCTTAGGGCCCGCCAAGGCCAGTATGGAAAAACTTCAGGGAAAATACCGCTGGCAGATTTTACTTAAGAGCTCCAAGTTTGAGAGCATGCGGCGCGCTTTAGAAAATGAACTCCCTTTTCTAGAATCTTTTTTACCTTCGAGCGTTATGTTGAGTCTAGATTGTGAGCCACTTGGCTCATTTTAATAACCTTCATCATTTGATGAAATTTCTAATTTATGTTACTTTTCTTACGGCCCTCCAAAGAAAAGCAATCTCGTCAAACACGAGGAAAAAAATGAAAAAAAACATTTTAAAATTTTTAGTCCCTTCTTTGATTTTACTAGGATTGGCTAGCAGTCCGGTCTGGGCCAAAGTCAGCGTTCTTTACGTCAATAAAGATAACACTTCTTACACATTACAAATCTCATGCAACGGAGCTCAGGACTCTCTCACGGTCGAACCCCATGCTGCAGGTTCTAAGACATTGGCTGGCAAAGCGCCCTGCACCGTCAGTCTTGGAAAAACCAAGGTCACAGTCCAGGCTAGAGAACAAGTCACCATCCGTAAAGGCAAACTTTATTTGCAGTAGAGTTTTTTCCGTCTTTAAAAGAGTAAAAAGGCCTTCTCATGAAAATATTTTCTTGTGCTAAAAAGCACTTTATTTTTTTATTCATACTTTTTTTTATTAACATGGGATGTTTAAGCCCTAAAGACAATACAGAAAATGAAATTAAAAAAAATAATGTAGCCTCTACAAAAAGCAAACACCTTATGTTGATAAGGAAACAAAAAGAGAGAGAAAAAGTTAAAATAGTTATTTATGACACCGGTCAACAAAAATTTACTTCATCCGAAATTTATGAACTCGCTAACAAAAATGAAATTTTCCTTGAGGCAAAATACGACTCCAAAAACCATGATCTCTACTATAAAGCCGCTGGAAAAATCATCGAAGGGGTTAAGTGTCCACAAAAGCACAACCCTAATACTTGCTATCATAGAATTTACCGAATTAATTTGTTAAACAAAAAAACACAATTTATTGCAGATACGGGAATTGTCAGAAGGATTGAAGATTTTCGAATTTTTCCAGAAGAGCAAACAGCCACACTTCTCTACGAAAAAGATAAACGATCAATCTTAAAGAAAGTAGATTTTAAAAACAATCAAACTCTTTTTGAAAAAGCCTATCCTTTTACTAGCAATTCAGAAAACAAATCTCTTTTATATAATAACCCTTTCGTACATAGTCAATTTTTAGACTTTACTTTTGTAGAATTTCAAGATGATGCAAATCATAAAATTCCAGGAAGAGGAATCAAAACTATCCAAATCAATGCAGTTGAATTTGATACAGGAATAACTCAGAAAGCAGAAGTTATTCCTATCCATGACAAAAAAAACCGGACGGATTACCCAGTTCTAACGCTTGCTATTTCTCCAGATAGAAGATTAGTTTCCTTTCATTGCAATTATCAAAAATTTGAAACCGAAACCTGCATCTATGATTTAAAAGGAAACAAACTTGCTCAAATTCTTTCGAAATCTGACTACTATAATCAACAAGCAGGCATTTGGTCTCCAGACAGTCAAAAGCTTCTTCTTAACGATTCTCAGGGAAAAATTGGATATTATGATCTAAGTTTATCACAATTTATTCCTATCCAAAACGGACCTCAAAACATCTCTCAATTTATATCTTGGGACCCTAGCTCTCAATTTTTAATTTATAAAGAAAGTACAGGAATCATCCAATCATTTTTTATTTATGATTTTAAAGCTTCAAAAAGTAAAAGGATAATACTAGAAAATGGCCTCTACGAAGCTACAAGAGAATTTATTTGGTATTAGTCTAGATCATGTACTAATCTTACCCTTTAACTCTACATCCATTCAGGCTGATAGAAGAAAGTATCGACAAAATAAACAAAGTCCTCAAAGTCCATGCTTGACTCACCCAGCCTCTCATTATGGCCATAGGTTTTAATAGGTTTAGCAAATTTATTTTCAAATATTTGCCGTCTATTTGGACTCGGGTCATAAAAGTAAACTCGGTACCTTCCCGCTTTGTTTCGGTCAGGAATAATCCTTTGAATGAGAACCGCGTGTCTTCTCCCCGGAGCTAACGAAATAGAAACAGGTAAAGGCAATTTTTGATTAATCTCTGGATGCACATTAGGATGATAAGAAGCCGCAAATTTATTAAAAAACCTCTTCGCATACACATCAAGTTTCCCTGAAAATAAATAGCTATCCATTACTGACGGCAGCTTTTGATTAAAGAAAACTTGGAAGGCTTCATGACGAGAAATCTTTTTCTCAAATGTATAACGGTGAATCTGCCTATAAAGACTATCATAGTGAGGAGCTAAAGTAAGAGAAAGTGCATCTAAGTTTCCATAAGCATTTAAAGTAGTGCTAACATCGGACACAAACTCTCTACGGTAAACATTTACAGATAAACTTTGTTCTTTTAAGACCTGTAAAAGATGTTCTATTAAGGTCTCCCAATTCTCTTGTGCATCAAACATAATTTTCACCGTCGAATAGCAAATAGGATTCTTGCCTTGATGTAACAAACCAGGAAAAGCAAGGGCATAAAGTGTGTGTGCAAGCAAGCTATCCTTTGCAGAAACTCTCGGATAGTGTTTACGAATATTTTTTGAAAGCGTTTGAGAAACTTCTACTTCATCCAATCTAACTAATGAATCAAAGAAAGCATTGAGCTTATGCACATCATAGCTGTGCATCAACTGAAACAGACAAGTGATCACTAATAAACGATTGGAACCTTTTAGCAGTCTTAAAATAAGTTTTGAGGCCTTTGGGTTTAGCTTTAATTTTGGAGGAAGAATTTTCTTAAGTTCTTCTACTTTATTAAACTTCATTTTCGAAAGAGGAATCCCAAAAACTTCTTCATAAATATTTTTTACCAAGAAAACTAGAACAGCATCTAAATAGCCTGGTTTCATCAATCGGGGTAAGTTTTTAAGCAAATAATACCAACACCTCAATACGGCCGATTTTTCATGACGAAGACTCGATGAAATAGAACTCGAAGCAGTACTTAGGTACAGTTTAAGTTTTCCCTGATTAATAGAAAAAGGATCACGTTTTGCTTCTAAAATTAAGGGGATTAGCTTACGGGCATCATCTAAAGGATCGCTATGCAAAGCTTCTTTTTTAGGTATTTTTAAAGCATGAAAAATATCTTTCAAACTTAACTTATTGAGCTGAATATTTTTCTTAAGCCAAGAAAAATAGCTATGATAATTTTTAAATGGCTTAAATGAAGTTAAGCTTTGCGGTGATTTTTGTAATAAGCGTAGTGCATAACACTTCTTATACTTTTTCAAGTGCCGTCTAATCGAAGTCAGTTTTTTAGAAAGACCTAGAGGGGACAGCTTTAAAAATAAATCATCCGATTTTAATTGGCGAAGTACACTTTGGCCTTCAACGACATCCTTTTCACTAATTTTTTTATGATTGTCTCCATCATCATGAAGCTTCGCCAGCTCAGCAAGAAGTCGCAACTCTAGGTCGACATCCTTTAGCCAGACAGATCCCATAATTTCACCCGTTTTAAATTTTTAATTAGAATTGAGTGATCACTCAAAATAAGGGCGGCTTTCTTACCTCCACCCGTTTCGTCTAAAGCTAGCACAAGTTTTTTAAAGAGGCAATAAATAAATTCATTTTAACCGCTACTGACGCGGTGTTTCATAATTTATCTATTTATAAAACTAAACAAATTGATTAAATTTCAATTCCCATAAAATGCCATTCGAAGGGCTTTTTAAGCTCTTGAAGAGTTTTTAATTTTTTCAATTTAAATTTTTTCCATTGAACAGACTCTAATATATCTTGTTCTATAGTACCTTTTGAAATTTTCATTTTCCGGGTCAAAAAATTGATACTGTGCTCCTGCACTTCACCGCTTCCACGGTGAAGATAGAAAGAATCATACCCAATCAATTGAAAAGCTTTATCACTAAACCTAAATTTGTAATGGTCATCCGAAGTCGACCAAGAGCCCGCACTAGACCAGAAATGAAAACTGATTTTTAAAATTCCTCTTTGATCAATCTCAAGCGATTTAAAGGGCTCATCCATAACAGGAGAGTCTTGCAAAATAATAAACTCATCATACTGCCCATATTTGATGAGCTGCTTGGACTTTCCGTCCCTAAAATAAATTGCTAAAATTCTTGGATTGAGATCAATCGTTTTTCTTCCAAGTCCTTCTTCATTGTTTCGAATATTCTTAGAGTCCGTATTTTGAATCACAAAAGCGAGGTCATTGTAACCATCTTGATTGAGATCTCCTTCGGCTTTTTTTAAAAGCTTCCAACCTGTTGGAATAAGGCTTTTTAAAGAAGCCCCATACGGTTTAAGTTCTAAGGTTTGAGACTTCGTCACCATTTTTGGTTCTTTTACTTGAGAAGGAACTAAGTAATAATTTTTTCCATAAACCTCACAAAGTTTAAGCCATTTTTGATTAGGAGGGTTTATAAAGATCCCTTCATCTTCAATACTTTTAACAGAAAAGAATTTACAAACAGCATCATAGGATTCAACATCTGCATCCACCACAATTTTCATAACTAAATCTTGTTCTTTTATCTGGTTTGGAGATTTGTAAATCTTATAAACATGATATTCCCACGCTGCTGCACTGCTTCTTCCCGATTCTATCAAATAGCCATCTATGGATAAAAGTTCGCTATAACCACTACTAAAAAATAAGTTTAACTTTTTAGTTAAAGCATCATATCTATAAATATAATGTTTACAATTAGGACCCGCTCCACAGACTCCTGTAGAAAGACCCACATCCCCATAACCATCTTTATCTATGTCAATGATAGAAAAATCTAGACGAACAATTTCTTTACCCTTTAATTTAAAGTCATGTTGTATTTTTTTATTGTTTGTAGTTTGGGTGAAAACTGAAATCGATTTTTTATTATTAACACATTTTTCTTGAACAAATAATTGAGACTGATCTTTATTAATAAAATTTTGGCTTTTCTCCTTACAAACATCTGAGCCAAGGGTTTCGGCATGTCCAATAGATAAAAAACTGATTAATAAAAGGGTAGTAAAAATGAATTTCATATTTTTCTCCGTAGTTCAAAAAGCACTCTCAGTATAACTATAAATATCTATTAGAAATCTTTATGAAATGAATATGAAATTTTTTAAAAAATACTCCGTCATAAAGTAAAAAGTAATAGGAAGGAGTATAGGCACACTTCCTTAATTGCGACAATTTTTAGTTTGCGCTATGATTAACAAATGCGCATCGGAATACCCAAAGAAATTAAAGACCACGAAACACGCATTGCTTTAACTCCACAAGCCGTTGGCCAGCTAACTAAAAAAGGTCACGAAGTTTGGATAGAAAAAAAAGCGGGAGTGATGGCGGGTTTTACAGATTCCGATTACCAAAAATCCGGTGCAAAAATTGTACACAGTGCCCAAAAAGTTTATCAGCGTTCGGATCTCGTCTTAAAAGTCAAAGAACCTTTAGCGAGTGAATATCAATATTTTCATAAAAACTTGACGCTCTTTTGTTTTTTACACTTAGCGGCAAATGCTCCGCTGACTCGTGCGCTATTAAAAAATAAAGTCACTGCACTGTCTTTTGAAACTTTAATAGATGCACAAAACAGACTCCCCCTTTTACAGCCCATGAGTGAAATTGCAGGTCGCTTAAGCATTAGCATAGGAATGAATTATTTACGTTCGGATTTCGGTGGAAGAGGTGTTCTACTCTCTCCAACTTCGTTTTCTCCAGAAGCGCAAGTAGTGATTGTGGGTGGAGGCAATGTAGGACGAGCCGCCGCAGAAATCGCAGTTGGTTTAAGGGCTACAGTAGAAGTATTAGAAGAGTTTCCTGAATATATTAAAGTTTGGAGAAAAAAATACCCTCAAATTGAAATCAAAAAACCTAGCCCTGCTGTTTTAAAGAAAAGTTTGTCTCGAGCCGATCTCGTTGTCGGCGCTGCAGCCATTCCAGGAGCACGGACTCCTAAATTGATTAGCTCAGAAATGATTCAAGGAATGAAAGCAAACGCGGTGTTTGTCGATGTTGCAGTGGACCAGGGAGGCAGTTCCGAAACCACACAGCCCACCACGCTTTCGCAGCCGGTTTATCGCAAATTTAATGTGATTCATTATGCCGTAGCAAATATTCCCGCTTTAGTTGGAAATACAGCCACTGTGGCTTTATCCAAAGTACTGCTTCCTTATGTCAGTCAACTGGCTAAGCGGGGTTATTTGTCTGGCCTGGATGAAGATAAAAACTTTGCTTCGTCACTGCAAGTCAGCCGGGGAGAGATCATTTACCCTAGACTAGTTGAAGCTTATTTAAAATAAAAAGGCAGTTCAGACAGCGTAAAAATTCCAAAACATGCTCCATTCAGAAGCATTGTAATGCCTGCAGCAGTAATTACACCGTAAGCTATCATACGATAACGTAGTACAAATAGTAAGATTAACAAAGGAGCAATATAAAGTAATTGGCTGATCCCTATAAATAGAAATATGATTAAAACAGTCATACCTGCGTCAAAACTTCCAATGGAATTAGTCACAATATAGAGAGTTCCAAAGACCACCAAGTGAAGCAATAACACAATACCCATCCCAAGAAAAAATTCTTTAGTTTTGTTATTTTTACCTAATTTCATTTTCACACTTCCTCCACTCGATCTCTTAATGGTTTTAAACGCGTTTCTTCTAAATCATCACGATAAAATAAATTATAAGTATCAAAAGGAATGAGACGCCCATCCTTTGGGTGCACAATATGCACACAGCTTTTTTTCACCGAGCGTACATCAAAATTATCTGCATCAATAAATTGCATAATAATGATACGAAAAATATTTTGATAACCTAGACCAGAAGTATTTTGCACCTTAGGTAAGCAACAAAGTAAATCCTTTAATGCGAGCTCACCTGACTTTGGAGAGTGGTTGGTTGCAAAAAGTTTGAAGATTTGATCTTTTATCATATCGTCTTTCTCGTAGACAATACTGTTGCGCCCACCCTCAATTAAAACCTTGGGATCAATCATTCCGGTTAATGGCACAACTTTATCTTCTAGTTTAAGAGCATAAGCCATGGCCAAACTATCGGGGTGACAAGGTACTGGCAAAATATCTTCCGGTTTAAATAAATCACATTGCTCTAAAATACGGCGCCTGACTTCACTTAAAGTCAAACGATTGGCTGCAGAATTAAAGTTTTGAGTTCGGCCGGCTTCTTGAATCGGTTGAAAAGTAATCCCACGCACACAATTTTGTTTGAGAGCAAAATCAATGATCTCACCTATTTCATCATCATTAAGGTCTTTCTTTAGGGTCACGACAAGGTTTGTAGAAAGCCCATAGCGATTGAGATGTTCGATTGCCTTAAATCGAGATTCTAATAGATCCGCTCCCCGCAAATCAGTAATGGAACTCTGTTTTAATGAATCAAATTGCAAATACACTTCAAACCCAGGCATGTAGGAAGCCAAGCGTTCGACAAAACTTTCCTCCTTTGCCAATCGAAGCCCATTTGTATTGAGCATAAGGTGTTTTATGGGTCTTTCTTTAGCCATGTTGAGAATTTTAAAAAACTCCGGATGTAAGGTGGGTTCCCCACCGGAAATCTGTACAACGTCGGGTTCGCCTTCGTTAGCAACCACTGCATCCAACATACGCTCAATTTGCTCTAAACTACGATAGCTATTTCGATGGGGGCTGCTTTCTGCATAGCAAATGGGACAAGATAAATTACAATGGTCGGTAATTTCAATTAAACTTAAACAAGAGTGTTGTTCATGATCTGTACACAAACCACAATCATAAGGACAACCCCATTTGACAGGTGTATTATAGCGCAGAGGCATTTCCGGTGTCTTAATAAAAACCTCACGACTACGGCGATAATATTCCACATCATCCGAGATTAAAACCTTTTGCCAACCATGTTCAAGGCAATGTTTGACTAAAAAAACTTTTTCATCTTGAAAGATAATTTTACCTTCAACTTTGCGATAACAGTGCCGACAGACTGAGATCGCAACATCGTAGAACAAATAAGGTCTGACTCGTTCAGTCATGCTAATTCTCTTTTCTGTATTTTTTTCATAAAAATAAAACGCACAATATCTTGGCCATAGTAAAGCAACATTGCAACACAAGTCCATTGAATGGCGTTGAGTCCCCAAAAGAAAATTCCTGGTTTGATAAAGTCGATCATAAGTCGAAATGAAAAGTATGAAATCATAAAAATTTTAAAAAGATCTCCCAAGGGCAGTTTCTTCTTCTGCACTTGACGCAAGAAAACTATGAGAACACCCAGGTAAAATATTTCATAGAGTTGAACCGGATGCCGTGGCACTCCATCGCCAAAATCAAATGCCCAAGCTAAACCACTAGCAACACCATGGGTATTATCTGACAGGCCCGAAAAAAAACAGCCAACACGACCTAAAGCAATTCCAATAGCTAAAGGAATGGCGAATAAATCTCCACTGCGTTTTTTTATATGAAGCATTTTTTTTGCTAATTCGACGCTAAGAAGCCCACCTGCCAGCGCACCGACAATGGTTTTTCCTGACATCAGATATTTTAAATCATTCCACTTTTGTAGACTTTGTATGGGGTCAATCAACCAATAAAGAAATTTACTACCCAGCACAGCTCCAACAATCGCAGCTGCGATGACTGCATAGCGTTGTTCTGTCTCTAAAGGATCTGCCTGCTTTCTTTTTTGATAAAGAAAAACCTGAAAAGCAATGAGGTAGGCTAAACTCTCAAAGAGAAAGTGTGCTGAAATTTGTAAAGATCCAATTTGGAAGACTACGGGAAAACGCATAAGTCATCTTATAGATTTTTTCGTTTCATAAAAGTTTCATAAAAACTAAATAGCAAACAGCTTAACAAACTTCATAGTTTTAAATAATCCTGAATTTCAAAACCATTAATCGCCTTTATATTTTTACTCAAAGGGTGGTTCTGATCTACCCGGCTCAGTATAGCTTTAATCACTTTGAGTTTTGGGGAGTATAACTCTGAGACCTTTTGTAAGTTAACTGCATCCTGTAAGCTGGGGTTTTCTGACCATTTTGCTTCTAGCAAAGTTAGCTGAGAGCCTTGCTCGATCAAAAAGTCAACTTCGAGACCGTGACGATCTCTCCAATACCAAAGCGTTTTGTTCGGAGAGCTTTTTTGGAAACCACGCAAAATTTGACCCAGTAAAAAGTTTTCCCAAATAAAACCTAGCATTGGGCTGTTTTGAAGTTGTTTTTGGTTTTGGATGCCTAGTAAAAAACATAATAAGCCGGTTTCTCTCCAAAAAATTTTAGGGGTTTTGACCATGCGTTTACTTTGATTGGAAAAATAAGGCTCAAGCAAGTAGATTTGATTGGAGGCTTCTAAAATAGAGAGCCACTGTTTTGCGCTAGTCGCAGAGATACCGACGTCACGAGAAATTTCACTAAGATTGATGAGCTGAGCTGTACGCAGTGCACACATCCGAATAAATCTTTCAAAGTCACGTAGATTTCCCACCTGAACGAGGGACCGAATGTCGCGCTCTAAATAGGTAGCCAAATAGGCATGATAAAAATCACTTGCAGATCGATGTGCTTCGGTCATTAATTCTGGGAATCCACCTCGAATTAAAAACTCTATTTTTTTTGTAGGACTTTTTCCGTATTGCTTTTTGACTTCGTGAAAAGAACAGGTGTCCAGTTCAGCAAAAGCACAACGCCCTGCTAAACTCTCGGATACATTTTGCATCAGCGAAAACTTTTGTGATCCAGTAAGAATATACTGACTTTTTTTTTGGCGCTCTTGATCAATTTTTAGCTTAAGATAACGAAAAAGCTTAGGTGCATATTGAACTTCATCGATGATAACTGGAGGAGGAAACTGTAGAAAAAACTGCTCAGGATTTTGCTCGGCAAGTTCTGCCACACTGGGCAGGTCAAGACTGACCCAATGGTGTTTAGGAAAGAGGTGCTTAACCAAAGTAGTTTTCCCCGTTTGTCGAGCTCCGCTTAATAGCAACGCGGGAAATTCTTTAGCCATCCGTAAAATTTTTTTAGAAATTTCCCTATAAATATACATAGTTGGCTATTTTAAATTTTAAGTTTGGATATTTCAAGTTTTAAATTTATAAAAAAATCGACTATTTTTTCTCATACAAAACCCCTGCATAACGTAAATACTCTTTTCCATTTTTTTTAATCCACTTTAACTTGATGCCCCTCTCTAAGAGAGCATTCATTAACAAGGCTTCTTGTCCATTTTGTGGAATAATCGGATATAAAAACTTATCAAACTTCGCAAAAAGTTTATTTTCCTTCAATACAATCTTTAATTGATTATTTTTATGCTTATGTTTCAACCAGTGATCACTCAATTCGATGCGCCTAAAATTACCTGTACGTTTTTGCCATAAAACATCCAGTGGCTTTAGACTAATTTTTTGGGCTGTAAAATATTTCTTAGTGGGCGATTTATTATAATCATGGAGCAATAAAATTTTTTGTTCATTGATTTCTTTAAAAGAAAATAAATAGCGTTGAAGTGCTTTGGGTTTGACTTTTAGTAAACCCAAAACTTTAAGCTCCAAAGAAAATAAATTTTCTTCCCTTGGGACAAGAAGAGCCGAAGCTGGCACACCTTTTAGTTTGGCTATGACTTTTCCATCTTGGATTTTTAATTGAAATACACCCATGCCCGGAGTCAAATAATCTCCTGACCATGAAGATAAATCCTTTGTAAGATTTTTTATTTTTGGAGGCAATGGGGAAACGTTTTCTTTTTGTAAAGCAATATCTCTTTTTTTGAGCACTCGCTGGAGACCTTCGACCAAAATTTTTCCAAGGGACAGCTTTTCATTCCCTTTATGTTTATCGACTTTAGTATTGCTTAATAAAACAGCGGCTAATTTTTGATCGGGCAGAAAAATAAGACGAGATTGAAATTGAGGCATTTCTCCTGCCTGCCAAGCAACCCGGCCAACGCCTTTAAGATCCATAAGTTCGCTATCGAGCTTCCATCCCAAACCTTTTTCTAATTCAAAATTATAAACCGAATCTAAAAACTGGGGGCGAAGCATTTCTGTAATGCTTGATTTTTTTAAAACAGGGCCCTGACTAGCCTCTTGATTTATTAAAAGTTGCAACCAATGACTTAAATCTTTGATACTCGAAAACATCCCATCATTGGGGTAATCACGTGTCGGTAATAATTGATAATTTTTCCCATTGCGATAGCCTCGACTTACCTGGTTTTGAAGCGCACGCTCAAAGTCAAAACTGGAATTTTCCATATTTAAAGGCCGAAACAAATTTTCTTGCGCATAAGCATCTAAACTTTGGCCAGATACTTTTTCGACGATATGACCCAGCAGTAAGTAATTAATACTGGAATACTGATAAGTCTGACCTGGACTAAAAGCAAAGTGATCTTGATTAAGCTGTGCAATGATTTCTGTAACAGTGGGCACCTGCCTTCCCCAAGAATTTTTCGGCACATAGCTAGGCAAACCTGAATAATGAGCAAGTAAATGTCTTATTTTTAGTTTTTGCTTGAAAGAATTTTGTTGAAAGCTAGAAATATTTAACTCAGGCAGATATTTTTCCACGGGGTCTTCTAAAATCAGTTTTCCTCTTTCGACTAATTGTAAAACTAAACTTGCTGTCATGAGTTCCGAAAGTTCTCCAATTCGAAAAACACTTTTTTCCGTCACGGGAACTTTATTAGCTTTATCTTCATAACCAAAACTTTTTGCATAAACCAAGCCCTTTGGACCAACAATGGCTAAACTTAAACCTACGATATCAGCGGCCTTCATTTTTTTTACAACAATGTCTTCAAAGTCAGAACCTAATACTTGTTCGGCATTAAGAGAATCTAGTGAAAGCTCACCAAACCTTTCAACTGTACCTGCAAGAACAGGTAAATTCATAAAATAAAATAGAAGTGTAAAAAAGATAAAATGACGCATAGAAATCTCCTCGGGATTTTCTAGATCTGAAAAAAAAATTTATTTATTGAGGGTTGAAGAAACTAAACGACCTTTTAGGAAAAAAGTTTTGCAAATTTCAGATCAAGAAAAACAAGCATTATTTATTGAGGGAAAACAGGGAAAATCATAGGAAATTACGATAATTATAAATATTTTAATAATATCATTGAGTTAAAATAACTATAGATAATATAGGAAAATAGGGAAAATAAATTCGCCAAGGACGATTGATTCGCTATGATAAAAACTATGAATAACAATATTGAACATAATAATAAAATTTTGATCAAGGCAGCGCAACTTTCTAAAAAATTTGATCATTTTACTGCTGTTGATTCGATTGATTTTGAAATTTTTTCCGGTGAGTGCTTTGGATTTTTAGGGCCCAATGGAGCTGGAAAAAGCAGCACAATGCGAATGATCTATTGCTTTTCAGACCCTTCTTCGGGAAGCTTGCATGTTCTCAAAGGTGAAACTCAGAAATATCCTCGGGAAATTAAAGCCGAACTTGGTGTAGTCCCGCAGGAAGACAACCTAGACCCCGATTTATCCGTAAAACAAAACCTTTTACTCTACGCGACCTATTTTGACATTGAAAAAAAAACAGCTAAGAAAAAAACCGAAGAGCTACTCGAATTTTTTGAGCTTCAAGAAAAGCAAAACGCAAAAATACAAACTCTTTCCGGAGGCATGCGTCGCCGCCTCTTGATCGCTCGCGCATTGATCAACCAACCTAAAGTATTAATTTTGGATGAACCCACTACAGGACTGGACCCACAAGCACGTCACAATATCTGGCATCGACTGCGTCAACTCATTTCCCAAGGCGTTACCATGGTTTTGACGACTCACTACATGGAGGAAGCAGAGCTTTTATGTGATCGCCTCATTATTATGGATCACGGTAAAGTCTTAGCTCGAGGAAAACCTAAAGACTTAATTCTTGAACATGTTGGCCATGAAGTTTTGGAAATGCGAGGAACCGCTCAACTATTGGAAGACTATAAAACTAAATTTAATAAGTTACAAAAAAAGTACAGCAAAAATGGCTCCGAGATTGAAATTGAGATTATTGGGGATACGCTTTTTGCTAAACTCAAAGGCAATAAAATTAATCTACTACAAGAACACCCAGAAATTCAACAAAACTCTTTTCAATTAAGACCTGCTGGATTGGAAGATGTTTTTTTACATTTAACAGGAAGGGATTTAAGAGATTAAATGTTAAGCTATCGCATTTTTAAAGTCTGGCGCCGCGATATGATTGTCTGGCAGAAATACCTGGCAGCGTCTTTGGTAACTCATTTTGGGGAGCCACTCATTTATTTAGTTGCCATGGGGTTTGGACTGGGTCGCTATATTGAGGGCATGGGGGAAATCAGCTATGTCGCTTTTATTGCGCCTGCGATTGTCATTACTTCGATGATGAATGGTTCTAGTTTTGAAGCCACTTTCAGCTCTTACACCCGACTGGAAACTCAAAAAACTTTTCATGGTATCGCGATGACACCGGTCTCAATGGAAGAAGTTGTGGGCGTAGAAATCCTTTGGGCCACCACAAAATCTCTGATTACAAGCTGTGTTATTTTTATTGTGTTGGCCTTCTTTGGCTTACTAAATTCTTGGACTATTTTGCTCATGCCTATTTTAATGACTGTAACTGGATTATTATTTTCGAGCATTGGCATGCTCATGACTTCTTTTGCCCGCAATTATGATTTTTTCTCCTATTATTTTACGCTGTTTATCTCCCCAATGTTTGTCTTTTCCGGAACTTTCTTTCCCTTGGATAAACTACCCACCTGGGCTAAATATTTAGCTCAGGTTTTACCTTTAACTCATGCGGTCCGCGTGGCGAGAAATCTTTTTGCAGGTCAATTACTATGGCAAGATTTATTAGCGACCTTATTAATGTTAATGACCGCAATCGTAATTAGCCTGATTGCGATTAAAAGAATTGTCAGAAGAATTTTAGTTTAGTAGCTCTTTCTTTAGGTCTTTCTTTAGGTATCAAACAAATAGGTTATAATGTAGAATAGCAGTAAACATTATAACCCAATCGTTTTAAGGAGTGAGTGGTTTTTTTTAAAAAAATACCCGGTCTATGCTTAACACATATCCGGGCATACTATTATTAAATAATTTAAAGTAGCTAGCCTAAGGAATACAAACAGCTTGAGTATTAGGCCAATCAAAGGGAACCTGAAACTCTTGACCACAAGGACAAAGCTGAGGAAATGGATAGCCAAAAGGTTCACCATTAAGCACTGCTGTAGCGACATTAACATTGCCATAACGTAGCTGCATAAAATCGGGCACTGGATTTGGTAAAACCGCTAAGTTAAAGAAACTGGTTCCACCATTATTAATTAAATTAATAAAATCATCAAAGCTTGCAGCTCCATCTGGAACTCCAGCATTATTACCATTGTAATAAAGATTGATAGTGGAAAAATCATTGTATTTTCCCTCTACTTGAGTCGCAATCATTCCACTACCTCCTGTGGAGTCTAACATTTGGCTATAAGAAATATGGAATTTTTCATTAATTTTACCATCGGGGTTTGGTTGCATAGGGCCAAACCATAGTGCTCTCCCTACTGGACGATAATCAAGTATTGCATCCACTGGAATATTTGCATTGCAAGTTGCATCCTCAACCATACAAATTAAATCTCCCGTACTTGAGTCCCAAGCAAACTGCTTCACTTCATCAAAAAATCTAACAAACATGACCATATAGTAATCGCCATTAGTAATACCGCCTTCGGTATAACGAGCAAAAGGCGCAGGCCGCGAGGGGTCAAATTGCCATGTAACTGAAGGGTTAGGTTCTAGTGTATGAAACTTTCCATGAACAGTCACTTTGTCACTGTTTTTATTCCACCTTACTTTGATTTCTGCTTGACCCACATCTTCTTGGGTACAGAGACCCGGTTGCTGCATCACATATTCTCCTGGCACCCAGATATCTCCAGAAGTTAAATTAATAGTTAATGAATCTTTATCTCCCCAAGGCAACTCCGGAATATCATCGTCCGGATGAGCTTGAGCCTTTGAAAAGGCTAGACTCGACATTGCAAAAACAAAGATCAACACAAATAGATTTCTTACATTTATATTCTTCATAACACGCACTCCTCCCGTCCATCGAAATATAAAATTCGACAGCATTATAGTTATATTGAAATTGTCGATAGGTAATGATTTTACCTTACCCGATAATTAGAATTGTGCCCCTCAATAAAAGCAAAGTCAAGACATAGACAAATCTTTAAAAAAGTTAAGGGCCCTGTAAAAACGAAACAAAAATAGAGTAATGAGATAAGTATCTGGAAAGTCTTTAAATAGGAGAAATTGGGTGTCTCAATTAAACTTTATGAGCCTAGCTTAAGGTAAGAATAAATTATGCTGTGAGATTTTTTTTGATGGGATGAAAGCAGTGATACCTTGGAAAAAACTAGGCAAATTGGTTACTACCTATTATCTTCAAAAAGATACGAATCACATAATAGACATTTAGAAGTATTTCTACCTTTGAGTTTTGTACAGATGTAGTCTACAATATCACTGTGGAATAGGAATTTCATTCAGATTCATCAGATTCAAAATAAAAAATCCACTCGTTTTAGGGGGCGAGTGGGTTTTTTATTTTTCAACACCCTCTTGATTTATCTTATGGATAAGATTAAAGAATCTGCATGGAAAATAAAA
>JAUHYS010000011.1 GCA_030426445.1 bacterium | reverse complement strand
ACACCCTGCGCTTTGTTTTCTTTCAGGCGCTTGGCCTCGGCCTCGGCGTCCACCACTTCGGCCAACGGCTCATCCTTTTGCGTCATAACTCCTGTCTAAGGAGATACTATTATGACGTACAAAATACTAAGACTTCCCGCTGTTCTTTCAAATTGCGGCCTTTCTCGTTCCACCATTTATCTGCGCATTTCTCAAGGGTTATGGCCAAAACCTATAAGCCTTGGAGGACGTGCCGTAGGCTGGCCTGCTCATGAAGTAGACGCCGTCAATGCTGCGCGTATTGCTGGGAAGAATGACGAAACCATTCGCCGATTGATCAATCAATTAGAAGTGGAGCGTGAAAAAAATAATGAAAAAAACGCGCTCTAAAATAAGAGTTCATTGTATCCGAAAAAATAAAACTTATAGCATTCATGAGCTCAGTGAATTGTTACGGGTACATCGAAACACCGTTCGCCAATGGATGAAAAAGGGAATGCCTCGGATGGATCATCAACGACCAGTGCTCATCTATGGAGAAGAAGCCAAAGCTTTTTTACAGGCTCAAAAAAAATTACGAAAAAAATCGTGTGATTTTGACCAAATTTATTGCTTCCGTTGCAGAGAACCTAAAAAAACTATGGGGAACATGGTAGACCTAGAACCTAGAAACCATAAAACCTTCACTCTAGTAGGTCTTTGCTCCTCCTGTGAAAGTCCAGTGAGAAAAATTCAATCTATAAAAGATTTTAAAAATATTCTCATAACCTTCGACATCTCTAAACAACAAATCGAACGCCTAAGTGGGTGCTTATCTCCCAGTCTAAAATGTTATTTAGAAGAGAAAGGTAAATCATGAAAAAATATAATTCAAAAAATGAGAGAGTTAAGAGAGAATACTTGAGCTATTTAGCAGAAGCCGATGGAAAAAGTGCTCCTACCATTGAAGCTGTGCAAAAATCTCTTTTGCGCTTTGAAAAATATAATAAGCTAAAAGACTTTGCTACTTTCAATCGAGAGCAAGCAATTGGCTTTAAAAAAGCTATTGAGTCCACCCGAACCGAAAGGTCCGGAGTTCGCCTGAGCAAAGCTACTATTCTTACAACTTTAAGACATTTAAGAGAATTTTTTAAATGGCTAGCTCAACAACCAGGATATAAGTCTAAGATTCACTTGCCTGACATTAGCTACTTTAATTTAAGGGATAAAGAAGTGCGAGCTGCTAGAGCGGTAAAAATGAAAACATTTCCAACCTTAGCACAAATTCATCAAGTGTTGGCTAATATGCCCGACAGGGATGAAACCGCTAAACGCAATCGAGCATTGATTGCCTTCACCATCTTGACAGGGGCAAGGGCACAAGCACTCATTTCATTAAAATTAAAACACATTGATCTGGAAAGAAATCTCGTTAATCAAGATCCACGAGAGGTCAAAACCAAGTTTAGCAAGCAAATTAATACTTTCTTTTTTCCAGTTGGAGAAGAAATAAGAAAGATTATCATGGACTGGGTAGCCTACTTGATTAATAAAAAATTATATGACTACGAAGCTCCCCTATTCCCTCGGACTAGAATGACACATAATAAGGAACTGTCTTTTAAAGCAGAAGGCTTAGAACCCATACACTGGACCACAACGAGTCCTATCCGAAAAATTTTTAAGGAAGCCTTTGAGTTTGTGGGTCTACCTTATTACAACCCTCACTCTTTTAGAGATACATTAGTCCGATTATCAAACCGCTTCTGTAATAAACCAGAAGAGTTTAAGGCTTGGAGTCAGAACCTAGGACATGAAAGCGTCAGCATCACACTAGATAATTATGGAAACATGGACCCTTATCGGCAGGGTGAGTTATTGCAAGACATGAGGTATGATCAAAGTTCTAAAAAAGACTACCCTCTCCCCTTTAACAACTCTAAAGGAGAGACTTCTAAAATTTCGGCAATGGCAAGTAACTCGTAGTCATAAAGACCACGGTCACCGGTCTCAATCCTGCCAAAAGCGGATCGATCCATATAGATATTAAAATCCACTGACAAAGCCGCCGCCACATCCTCTTGGGTAAAGCCCTTTTTAAGTCGAACGGTTTGGATGCGACGCCCGGAAACATTTCTGATTTTTTTAGATTTTGTCATAAACGCTTAGTTAACTTGTGTGAATTTAGCACTTTACAAATGAACGCGTGCGTGATATTCACGCTAAATAAATTTGTGTGATAATCACATAAATATTGCTCTATCAAATGCCTATAGCGAAATAAGGAAAGTCTCATGAGGCCCAATAATTTTGAACAGAAAAAGACTACTTTCTACTTTCAGGAAAAAGATTTGTATCGAGTAGATTTGGATACGCTCAACCGCCTTTGGCCCATCATTAACAAGGAACCTATTAAACCACGTCAGCCCAAAGATACTTGTCTCGCATTACCTGAGCTCCATCAATTGGAAATGGCCTTGATATTAATCCGTCAGGGTTATATTCACTTGAGTATTGATGAAGAAAAAGAGCGCTTAAGTATTATCCTTAAGGTTCTAGGAGAGAGCAAAAAAATTAATCCTGTTTCTTTTAATAAAAAGCCCAATCATCTAATAAAATAACTTAATCCGAAATTTGGGGGCACTTTTGGGGGCATATATTAAAAATGTGAATTTAAAAATTATTATAAATCAAAATATTAGAAAGCTTTTTCGATTCCCGCCGCCCCATTTTTGCCCTTTTTAGCCAAGCACCTTGAAAATACTGAAGGTCGTTGTTTTCTAATAAGTTAGAGTATTTCTCGCTTTGTCCGTCAAAATCCATTTTGTCCCAATTTGTCCGTTTTTTACTAGCTTCATGGCACTGAGAGGGCACCAAAAATTGGACGCTATTTCGATAAGGCATGAGATCACTTCCCGTGGAATGTAAATATTTTTGCAAAGTTTTGATGTCAGAGTGACCGATAATTCTTTGAACCTTACCTAAGTCCATTCCAGACTCGATCAAATGGCTGGTATAAGAATGACGGAAGCCGTGGGGGATGGCATCGGGCACATTGGCTTGGATTCTAATTTTTCGAAAATGTTTTTCAAAGGTGGAACGAGGGATTTTTAACACCTTTCCCCTTGCTAGATTTGGCACTAAATTCATCAACATATCATTAAGAAAAATAATCCGGCTTTGTTTACCTTTGACCGGTGTAGATTCCAAATGAGTGATAAACAATACTTGCCGCTCTAGATCAAAGTCGTCCTTGCAGAGATTTTCCAGCTCCCCTAATCGGATTCCAGTATTGGCTAAAATCGCAATGGCTGGAAAGCAGCAAGAACAAGCATGCAAAAGTATGCTTTCAATTTCTTCTTTTTTATAAGCTCGACGAATCGTTCTGGGTAGCTTAGGTAGACCTTCGACTTCATCCACTGGATTTTCTTCGGCAAAACCTCGCCTTTTTGCCCATCTAAAAAGTCCTCTAAGAGCTGAACGGTCTTCGTTAACCGTTTTATTAGACTTTCCAGACTTAAGTCTTTCTTTAAGTGTCTTTTGAATATCAAAAGTACTGATGTCCATCAATGCCTGTCGGTCAAAATAGTCTGATAGAAAGGTTAATCGATTAAAAGTCTTGTGACAGTGCGTTTTAGACTTAAGCTCAAGATGCTCCTCTCGATATTTTATTAATGCCGTTTCATAAGAGACCGGCGTTACCCAGCTAAGTCGATTTTTGCTTCTTTCTTCTCGAATTTGTGCCATTCGAAAAAAATCCAAAGCATCCTCACGATAGCTAAAAAACTTTCTCCGTCGTTTACCTTGGCCGTCCCTAAAATCAACTTGCCAGGGACTTTTTCGTTTTTTCTTTTTATCTTTGCTCAACCAGCCTTGTTTACTCATTTTTGCCATACATGAACCTTTTATTAAAACCCCTTCTGATTGCATCATGAACTTCGGTTTCCTTGACCAAAATCTTTTTACCGACTCTATAAGAAGGTATTTTCCCCATATTGGCAAGCTCATAAAGTTTGGTTTCACCCAAGGGAATCGTTTTTCTTTTCACTAATTCTGGAATGGTTAAAAAAGGTTCTAGTTCGTGGGGCATTTTTTGTTTCCTCACCGGTTTAAAGAGTGTTCACTTCCAACTCATATGAATAGTTTTTATGAGGGCATACCCTGCCCTCTACTATTTAGAGGGCAGGGACTTGATTGTCTTGTTCGTGGTTCTTTACCTGACCAATTTTGAGCAATTTTTCTTTGTTTTCCCATAAAATCTAGAGGGTAAACTTGGTCATTGGTTATTGGTATTCGGTATAGGGTAATAAGCGATTATCTTGAATGAGACTCTTTATCTCTAACAAGTAATTCCAAAACTTTATCCACAACCGAGTACCTTTGAAAATCAGGATACAGGTCGCCATCTTCATCTTTGGCAACGGTCCTTGTTCTGATTTTAAAAACTGAATTAAGCATACGTCTTTCGTTTATCCTTTCACCCTTGCGTAGCTTTCTCCCAAGAAAATGTGAAAAGACCTTATGGAGTTTTGATCTAGGTCCGTAGGTTTCATGTGTTTGAAAAACGATCGAAATATGCTCTCCCATATACGGGCCAGAAATAATGATACACTTGCCATAAATTTTTTTAGTGTTCATAAAGGGCCTTTTAAAAATATCAACTAATTGGACCTCATAAACACCGTCTGGTATTAGAGTGCGGCTTTCTTTAGCAATACTAACCTCATCAGAGCAGTTTGTTTTGGAAGTCTGTTTTCTATGAGTTCTAGTTTTGATAAGTCTCTTTTTTATAAGAAACTTATTAGAGCTTTGACTTTTATTATTCTTTTTTTTATTGTTTGTATTCATAAATTTATTTTCCTATATAAAAAGCCTCAATTCTTGGCAGAGAATTGAGGCTTTTAGTTTTTGTTCATCTTCGTAAAATATCTTTTAGTGGTACTTTTAGAACTTCGGCTAGTCTTTCCAACCGTACATCTTTCCTCTTTGGACACCTGTATCCACGCATCCATGCACGCAATACTCCGTCACCCATCCTAGCTTTTTTAGCGATGTGAGGAATCGGTATTCCACTAAATGAGATTTTTAGAAGAGCTTCATCTGATAAAAATGATTTAATTTTCATTCTTCATCTTAAAAAGAAAAAGAGAAAAATTTGCATTAATTGAACTTTTAGATAGAAATTAGTTAATAGAAGTCCATAATAAAATTAAATACTTATACTATTTAATTTTATTATTTTTATACTCTCGTATTCGCTTTCGAGTTGAGTCTACAGACAAATTTTTAACAAAAATTAAACTATTTTTTAAAATATCGACAACAGCTTCCACTGTTTTGACTTTTACTTCTTCAACTTTAAATTCAAACGTATGACCTTGATCATTAAAAAATGGATTCAAAATATCATATAATTCCACACACAAACTTGTTACCCACTCAGCGCTTTTCAATTTTGAGTTTGCAAAATTTTTTGACCCCCTTGATTTATGCTGACTCAACAATTTTTTACAAAATTTTTTATTTTTTCTGTGTCTTATTACTTTATCTAAAAATGTACGCATCTTCTCTCTAGCGTCACTTTCAATTAGATTATTATATACTAGGTAGCTCTTCATTTTTTCTAGCTCAGCTATTTTGATTTCTTGTTCTTTTTTTGGCCCTAGTCCAAGGTCTGGCAACAACCTAGTATCTAAAACTAAAAGGTTCTTATAGTTTTCTGCGCCTATCTTTTCATATTTATCTAAGGTTTTTAAAATTTTATTGTAGATAGAACGGCTATTTTTAGTCTTTTCTGAAATTTGCTTCAAAATCCAATCAGGTAATTTCCATTCTTCTTGATCAGAAAAAAAATTTCCTTCATAGAGATCTTTGTACGTATGGTCGTTGTCCATGTTTTCTCATCAAATATTCCTAAGCTACAGATTAGCAGGGTGCTGATATTTCGCTAGATATCCTAACCGCATATTTTCAAGTCAACCTATTTAGGAATCAAAAGTTACTGTTATTTATTTGCTGTTAGTAACTTTTTTAGCAAAAGGTGAAAGGAGATGTGCCCATCTTTTAATAAGTTCATCACGATATTTTAAATTTTCTCGTAAGTTCCTAACTCGTTGTATTGATAAAGAATGTCTGTCTCCTTTATAAATTATAACCAACGCTTCACTTATAGGGTCATTTCGTATAAGAAACTTTTCAAAATCATTAATAAAAGGTTCAATCTCACCTAAATATACAACCACAAATTCATCAGCTATATCTTCATTATTATATCCAGGAAGATTCCAAAGATTTAGAAGAGAGTGAGCAAGTTCATGGAGCAAGATTGGAATCAAAGCATTGTTTAAATCATGTTTATTAAGATCGGATAGAAGTTCAGTACATATAATAATATCTGGAGCAGAAAATGCATTTGATATTCCACATGGCATTACGTAAATATTAAAGTCAGGTACATGATAAAAATTTGTTATACCCTTTACTGCATTTTCAATTAAGGTTTTTATCGCATTAGTCAGTTCCTTTGATCTCTTACCAACACGAAAGACAATTAGCTCAAGGTTAATATTGCGATACTTCTGTTTATTTCCTAATGCTAATAAGAATCCTTTTTCAGATACTTTTTTCGGTAACTCTAAATTTTTATTTGACGAAAATGTACCTTCTAAAAGTAAATCAGCACTAGGGCTATTTGCTTCTTTTCCATCTAATAGCCAATAGAACACTTTGTCTTTTTCATTAGCTTTAAATTTTATAAAGTATTGGTCATCTAACTTAGGTTTAGGTAGCCAGACTGTAGATAACTTTCCTGGAGCTAATACAATTTTTTTATAGACATCAATAGACGAATAATTCCCAGAAACTTTTACATGAATCTTAGCTGAAATGTTTAATGCCGAACAAACAAAAACTATCGTAAATAATAGTAACCAGAATCTTTTCATAGTTTGAATTCTCTATTTTAAAAAAATATAGGAGAATACTACCTCCACCCATACCGAGCCTTCATAAAATAACACCAAAGTCTCATATTAAATTTTGGGTTATCAAGATGAATCCTACCTTGCTTTAACCACCAAGCTTTTGCGGCTGTCACTCCTTTTTTTATGGTTTCCGAAAATTCAACCTTATTTGGATCTTTTTCCCATTTATAAAGAGTCTCAAGTGAAATGCCCAATTTGACTGCGACTTCTCTCTTGGATCCGCCTTGACTCAATAATTGATAAGCTATTACGGGCATTTGAGAATCATATTTTGTCGGTCTTCCTTTTGACATAATTTATCTTAAGCATTGAAAAATTTCTTTCCACGATCTGACTCTGGGATATGCGTGAGTACCAGCCGATGTGGGGTGACATTGGCTAGGTGGATTAGGCCACTGACATAGCCCACTTCCTGGCCTGTGGGGCCAAGAATAAGCAGTACATAGACAAGGCTTTGGTTTACTTTTATTTCGCAATGACCAGTGCAAACGATTTTTTACTGAATCTCGACGAAGCGACCCAGAGTGGGCTACACAAAGTTGTTGTGGGTTATCCCAAATTGCCCAAGCACGACACCTATTTCCGTCTGCTTTATCAGCGAGGCATCTCCTCTGTTTTATTGCTGCTTCATTGTACATGGCGGCCACATTCTATACTGGGCACGCTGGGTGTCAAAATTAAAAGAATTTTATTTTTTGCGTTCTTCAATTAAGTCTGCTTGTAAGAGTTTTTTTGCAACTTTAGAAATGATTGCATTTTCCGTCCAGTTTTTTGTAAGCCTCCCAGCAGAGGCATGGGACTCAGCGGCCCAAACATTTTTTTTCGTATTAAGATCTAATAAAACCATTTTATTAGTCCAATAATTTCTTAGAATAGTGTTTGTCCTGTAAGCCCAGGAGCGAGCCTGAAAAGCTTGGTTATTAACACTTCCGCTATGATAGGTCGTTTCTGGAGCTAGAAAAGGAACAGCTTTAATTTCTGAATTTGTAAGCCCCGCAACAAGCACGGCGTCAATATGGTACTTATTCAATACATCAAGTGCTTCCTCTTTAGAATACTCCCTCACAGGGGGAAGAATAAAACTAGCAGAAATAAATTTGCTATCACTTCTTCTTGAAAGCATTTTGACCGCTTTGCTTTCTACTCTTGATCTTTCACTTAATGAGCCCGCAAAATAAACCAAAACCGATGAATAAGGTTTAGAGGGAGCTAACGGGTCTTTAAAGGCTGTTAATTGAACCCTCGCATTTAATGAACCAGGAATAAGAAATAGCAAAATAAATACAAAGATTATTTTTTTCATTCATTCACCTCTTTTTGATTATCTGCTCTGTATTGAATCAGACCATTTAATTCAGAATACTAAATAACCTCATATATAAGGTGTCACATAATGTAAAGCCTAATTACGATGCTTACCTCATTTTTGAGGTAAACATGAACGAAACCGCTGAGTTAAAATACTTAAAAAAAGTTGGAAGAAAAATAAGAGAGCACCGAATTAAGTCTGGCCTAACGCAAGAAGATGTCGAGAACTTTGGCGTTTCCTGGAAGCATTATCAAAAAATTGAGGGAGGTCATACTAATACTACGATAAAAATCCTTTATCTTCTTTCAAAAGCGTTCAAGTGCAACCCCAAAGACTTTTTGCCATGAAAAATATTTAACGTACCTAATGCACATAGCAGGGAAATCGTTTATTGGCATTAATAAATGGTGATTTATATGAATTTAAATAGTTAGCAAAAAATTAAAAATAAGAGGAATACTATGCGTTACTTTGTAACTAATGGAAAAAATAATCGAGGTAAGAAAGCTTACTTTTATGAATGCCAAAAAACAGAGAGCCCTCTTATTATTGTAACTCATAGGCAAAAATATTCACAGGTGCATTGGGACTACATTACTTTACCACCACATTTTGATAGTAAGATTGTAAATAATGAAAACTTGTTAAACGAATTGAAGAATATATTTCAGGGCGTTGCAGATGATGTATCTTCATATGAAATGTCTGCTGGTCATGGAACTTTCTACAAATTAAGAAGAGAGCACGCCGATATAGCAGCAAAAATGATCTATGCTCAGCTTAATCAGGTCAATCACACTTAGAATTGAGGCTTTATTAGCACCATCATAAAGTTTCATATAAGAAACAATTCAATCTTTTAACAAAAGACAATAGTTAATTGCAGGGTAAGGAGGAAAGGAAGTAACATTGAAGTCTCTTTACAAATTTCTAATATTATTTATCTCCGCGCTATTAGCCTTTCACCCAGTAAGTCTCGCATCGGTACGTATGCAGGCCAAGTGTCTTAATGATAAAGGTAAAATGAGCAATTGCTTTGTTGAAAATAATGACGGCAATTTAATCATTGAGTTTAAAAAGAAAAAACAATCCTATCTGAATAAAACAATCCCAGGGAATAATGTAACTAGAATAACTGGAGGAGAATTTGCAAAAAGGCGTGTGGGCACTGCTGTAGCACTTGGGATATTACTAACCCCCTTAGCATTATTTACTCTTTTTAGTAAAAAGAAGATAGAAAATCATGGCATTGAATATACAAACTCAAAGAACCAACCTGACGCAACTTTAATCCAAGTTAAGAAAAAAAATAAATGGGGAATGAAAGCCCTTCTTCAGTCTGCAACTTCTAGAGAAATAGAGTATCCAGAACCTGAAGAAAAAAAGAAAACTAAGAAATAAATAAAAATACAATCTGGACGCTATTATTTCAGTGGCTTGCCGCATCAGTTCTATTAAGAAGCTGTATAACATGAATAAACCTCTCATAACCCTTCCAGCCGACTATATTGACTGGCTTAAAAATCTTAAGCAACGCATTCGTGGTGCGCGACAACGGAGTATTTTAGCAGCTAGTGAAGACCAAATTAGGCTTTATCATGACATTGGACGTGAGATTTTGGAGCGTCGAAACCAAGAAGGTTGGGGAGCTAAAGTTGTTTCTTTAGGCAGTAACCTACTGCCTAATTACCTTGATTTCATTAGACAGTTTAGGAACATGCGATTTATAGAGTACGCTATTAGTTTTTATCAAAAAATTATCGATGTCAGAGCTCATTAAATTCTCTCTCAAAAGTTTTGATGGTCTTCATGATCACTTCCCATTCTACGGGTTCTTCAAAAAACATCACCTTCATCAAACGGTAATCATTTTTTAAATCATCGGCAATTCTTTCAGGAGGTATAAGCTTGAGGCTGCCTTTTATTGCTGAAGAATAATTTGCCCAGCTAGAATGAAAATATATTTCTTTATGCCGGGCAACTTTTTCCAAAAGATCTGAGTTAGTTAATGCCAAAGCTTTAACTGGAGAGTTGAGTAATTGATAAAAGTCATAATAGTGCCGTGAGTGGCGTAGCTTAATAGGTTTTGTTTCAGGGATATGGGCGTATTGATGCAGGATAGTGGCTTTTTCCCAAAAGGTCCTCTCAGCATTAAGTACTGTGACTTTAAATTCAGGTTCTTCAATAATGCTATTTAAATTTTCTTTGAGATAGCTAGAGATTTTTTTCTGACTAACTGGCCAGTGCTCAGATCGTGCACCCATTTCGATTTTGACTGATTTTTCTATATACTCATTTTTATTTGAACTCAGAGTTGGATAAGAAAATAAAAGCGTTTGTCCATCAGGGTCATTTTCATCAATTCTTAAAGTCCAGTCGCTAGCTCCTTCGAGAAGATAAGCAATCTGCTTTTTTAAAGCATTTAAAAGTACATTTTGAACATAGTCTTTACAGGCCATTGAAAGATCTTTAAGGGACTTAGCTCTTTTTTTCCGGCTAGAAGCATTTTCTGGTAGCTGTTCCTCAGGCATGCCCAAGAATGATTTTTCAATCGACAAGTCGACGTCCTCTGAAAATCTTTGAATCAACCCATAGACCTTTGATAATGAAGTTCCTCCTTTAAAAGTCAAAGAGGATTTGAGTTTTTCTTGATTAAACAGCAACCATAATATCCAAACCACCCAATAGTCTTTTTCGATAATTGCAGGTTGCATTCCTGTTTTGAAGGATACTTCTTGAAGAAAAGTCTGGCGCTCTTCTGCTGAAAGTAGGTGAAACTTTTTCATGTTGGTTTCCTTAGCTCCAAAAACAATTCTCGAATCCAAATAGGAGAATATTTTAGTGCTTTTTCAAATTCTTTGGGACTAACTTTTATTAAGCGCTGTTTGAGAGTTTTCTTTATTTTAGAATCAACGCGTTTGCTACCAATATGTCTTAAAGCTTGAATGATCAGCCCCATTTCTGTGCCTGCCATGACCATACTTTTGGGGGAAGCTCGTTGGAAAAGAATTTCTAATTTTCCTATTCTAACTTTTTTAGCAACACCTTCTGTGACAAACACAACTTTTGCCGGAACTTGCTCGGAGAAACCCATAAGGTTAGCTGCATAGGCTCCCGAAGCTTGGATGCGAACACAATCTCTTTCGGAAATAGCTTTGGCAACACAATAAATATTTGGTGAAAGCAGGCCAAGTTCGGCATTATGTTTTGGATAATCATAAATGCCTCTTGCTAATCTTCGAATAATGCCTTTTTGACTCAAGAGTTGGAGACTTTTTTTGACACTTTCATTATTATGAAGATCTGAAAAATGATCTATAGTAAAACACCAACCCCTACCGTGGCCATAAATTCTATTTTTTATAGTATTTACAATAGATTCCTTATGTTTCATATTAATAAAAATTCCCTAAAACTAGTAGTTTTAGGGAATAGTTTTAGCTATTTGATTAAAAAAATCAACTGAAAATGACTGTCTATCTATGAGGAGACTTGAGGTAAAAAACTTTTTAATTCTTTATTTTGGAATAAGTACTGTCCTAACCCTTCAAGATGACAATTGGGCATCTTAAAAAACACCCTTGCTACATATTATTGGATAATTTTAAAATCATATTAAGCAATAGAATGATAAAGTAGATTATTTAAACTTCTCCACCCATGGCACCACTAGGACACTAAGCTTTCCGTTTCTTTTTATTTTTCTGAGACTTAGAAGTTTCCGCCTCGGGTTCGATTCCCGCCGCCTCCATTTTTTAAATCTAAAATTGTACAAAAAAATCTGACTTAATACTCTTCAAAAAACCTCTATGAAAAATTTTAAATTTTATTTCATTATTTTTTCCTGCTGTTTAATTGCAAATCCAGCATCTGGATACATAGAAATTGATGAAGAGGAAGAGCAAATCTACGAATGTCAACAAAAAGGTGGATCATTGAAAGAAGTTTGCTCAATTGGTTTTTTGTGTATCATAACAAATCCCGATGCAGGCAAACCTTGCCGAAGCTCCTCGGATTGTCAAAATAGTTGCGTAGTTAAAAGCCTAATTTCAAAGCCTTCCAAACCTTTAAAAAATAAATTTAAACACCCTCATCGAAGAAAAAAACCATCATTGGACAATGCAAAGCTGATAATGACCCCTGCGGTTGTTATACTTATATCGAAAAAGGCAAAGTGCTCACAACTCTTCGTGTGGATTAATCATGGAAGGTTTTATTATTCTGCAAAAAAACTAAATACGATTTTTTTCTGACCAAAGCTTGAGATCTTCTAAAATCATTAAAGCTGATTTTCCAAATTTTGTCAGCTCATAAGAAACCGCAATCGGCCGCTCGCTAATAACCATTCGAGAGATTAGTCCTTGGCTTTCCATTTCTTTGAGGCGTTCGTTGATAATTTTTTTACTGGCACCACTGAGCTGTCTTGCAATCTCATTAAAGCGAAGCGGACCGTCTTTTAAGTGCCATAAAATAGAGCCTTTCCACTTGCCACCAATCAGTCTCATTCCACGCTCAATGGGGCAGGGTTCTTCACAAGAATTTAAGATAAGTTTTTTTCTTTTTTTATTGCTTTCAATTCGTTTATCAATTTTTACCATAAAAAACCTTTAGATTACTAAAAGTAAACTGGTTGATATATTATACCTATAGTTTATATTACTACTTAAAGGAACTTTAATCAAACGGAGAATAAAAATGAATAAAGCACTAATCATTAACGCCCATCAAGAATACCCTTTTGCAAAAGGCCAATTAAATAAGGCATTAGCTGAAAAGATTAGCGTTTTTTTAAGCCATCAAGGTTACGAAATCAAGAGCACGACCATGAAAGATGATTGGAATATCGATGAAGAAATCGAAAAACATGTTTGGGCCGATTTGGTTATTTTACAAACACCTGTAAATTGGATGGGAGTGCCTTGGAGTTTTAAAAAATATATGGATGAAGTATACACAGCCGGCATGCTTGGAAAGCTTTGTGAAAATGATGGCCGCAGCAAAGAAGCTCCTAAAAAAAATTATGGTTCTGGGGGCGTCTTAACAGATACCAAGTATATGCTCTCATTAACTTTTAATGCACCGGAAGAGGCCTTTAATGACAAAGAAGAATATTTATTTCAGGGAAAGAGCGTCGATGATTTGTTTTTTCCTCAACATATGAACTTTAGATTTTTTGGCATGAAAGCACTACCAAGCTTTGTTTGTTACGATGTCGTCAAAAACCCTAACATAGAAAACGACTTTAAAAGATTGGAAAATCATCTTAGTAACATTTTTGCTGCGTAGTTTTTTAAGAATAAATATTGTCACCGCGTGAAGGCGATAATGTAAACGATGTCATTCTGAGCGGAGCGAAGAATCTCCCTTATTAAAATCACTACGCTCAGGATAACAGTGGTTTTTCGCTTTCTTTTTAATAACACAAACAACTGCACTATGAACAAAATCATTCGTCAAAAAATAGAATGGAAAAATTATGAAAAAAGAAATTCACCTTTATACCGCATCAACCATGAATGGCTGGAAGCCAGTTATCTTTTTGGAAGAAGCCAAAATCGAATACGAATTAACTTTTATTGATTTTTCAAAAAAAGAACAAAAGTCTGAATGGTATATGAAACTCAACCTCAATGGACGCATCCCAACCATTGTTGATCATTCAAATGATGACTTTGTGGTTTTTGAGTCAGGGGCCATTCTTTGGTATCTCGCTGAAAAATATAATCGCTTCTTATCTAATGACCCCAAGGAAAAGTCTGAAACCCTGCAATGGTTGATGTTTCAAATGGCAGGCATTGGTCCCATGATGGGGCAAGCTATGTACTTTCAAAGAATCGCGGCTCCCAATGGTAATGTCGAGGAATTCTCAACTAAAAGATACGTGAATGAATCTCGACGATTATTGGAAGTCCTTAATAAAAGACTAGATGGCAGAAAGTTTTTAGTTGGAAATGAATATAGTATTGCCGACATCGCGACCTACCCTTGGGCAAGGTCTTATTATTGGGCCACGGTCTCCACTGAAGGTTTGGACCATTTAAATCGCTGGTTTGAAGAGATTGATCAAAGGCCACTCACTCAAAAAGCACTTACCATTCCCAAACCCTTTCCTGCTTTTTTTGGCAAAGGTGACATTAAAAAGTTAGAAGCAGAAAATGCGGCTAGATTTAAGAAGGATGTGAAAGGATGAAAAAATCAGCAAACTCAAGGCACAATATAAATCGGCGTTTGTAAATCTACCTCATCGTAAAATTTTGGTAGATCCTGATTACGCATACTGATGCAGCCCCAAGTAAGGTGTTTGGAGTTCTCCGGCCAGTCGCCGTTCCAGCCATGGATGCCAATGCCACCGCCGAGTGCAGTGTGTTTATTGGGTTCGCTTCCTTTAGCGTGGGCAGCTTTAATTTGTTTATATTGGGCTTCGCTAATGACCTTTCTTTTTAGGCCAGCTTTAGCATCATAAACATTAGGATAGCTGATACGCATCCAACGTGGACCGAAATAAGCTGCATAAGAACCCCCAAAAGGAGCTTTAGATTTTTGAATAATCTTATATGCACCCTCGGGCAGTTTATTGTCCCCTTCTTTTTGTTTATGGCCCAAGGGCGATTGACTGAGGGCCATGTCGTGCTCTTTATAAATCTTTCCGTTTTTTAATAAATAGATTTTGTATTGATGCTTAACCGCGACAATCATTTTTTTGATTTTACTGGGAATAGGGGTTTTGCGATGTTGTTTGATAAATTTTGAGGGAACATAATAATGTTCTTTCACCCACTCGACGGATCTGCCATGAGAACTTGGCCAATAAGTCGGTTCGTAAGAAGCGATGGAAGGCTTACGCATTTCAAAATGCAAATGCGCGAGATGGGCTCCTTCCCCAGTCCCGATGGTTCCCAACTTTTGTCCTCTGTTAAGAGTCTCGCCTTTTTTAACCAACATCTTATCTAAGTGAGCATAGACACTATAAACTTTTTTGATATGAGCATTCTCAATATAACGGTGTTCTATCACAACTGTCTTTCCCCAAGGGCTGGAATAATTTTCTGCATGCAGGACAATACCCTTAGCCGTCGCGTAAATAGGCTGACCTAAATCGGTATTACCCCCACCGTTGCCGTTCCAGTCTTCACCGGGATGAATGCCCAGTGAATATTCCTTGGCCATTTTAGTTGCAATATACCAACCGCGATGCGTCTTACCTGAAGAGTCGGTGTAAGTTCCTCCACCGTTTTTATCTCCAAAAGGAAAGTCAAAACCGTCTGCTAATAATGGGTCTAAATAATCTTGGATGGAGATTTTAGTCTGTGTTTGCGCATTTGATTGAACGGATTGTGGGGAATCAGGATTCGATTGTGAGCGAGAGGATTGACAGCTTAATGTTATGGTAAATACAAAGAAGATTGTTATCATCCATTGGGGGAATCTATTTTTTAGATGAGATGAATTTGTTTTCATAGTTTTTTTCTTTCTCTTGTCCCCTCTTCTTTACCCTCTAGCTTATATAAATAAGCCCCTCTCAACTCATACGTCAACGACTTCACCTCCTTTTCCCCAATCCTTCATACTCATTTCATTTTCATCGCTGCTAATAGACCATAGATAAAAACATTTTCTATGAAGGGGATCTCGATGGAACGTTTTGATATTATTATTGTAGGAGCTGGACTGGCTGGTTTGCAATGCGCACGGCTGCTAAAAAACAGTGGACTTAAAGTTGCGTTAATCGATCGCAAAGCACAAGTTGATCAACGGGTTCATACCACTGGAGTGTTTGTCAGAAAAACTCTGCAGGATTATCACTTTCCTCCAGGCAGTCTAGGTCCTCCCGTTTCACACGTAAACCTTTATTCTCCCAAAGGAAAAAAACTTAGCCTAGAAAGCAAGCATGAAGAATTTGCGGTCGGAGACATGAAAAAAATCTATCGCTACTTTTTAAACGAATCGATCAAAGGTGGAATGATTTGGTGTCCGCAATATCAACTGATGGATATTCAAAAATTTGGTCGTGACTTATTGCTGGATTGCATGACACCAACAGGCAAAGAGCAAATGCGCTGCAGGCTGGTTATCGGTGCCGATGGTGTTCATTCTAAAGTCGCACGCTTAATTAACCTAAGTCAAAATCAAGAATGGATTGTCGGTGTCGAAGATGTTTACCAAATTCAATCAAAAGATTTAAAAAATAAAAAACCAAGCTTTCATTGTTACTTAGAACCTCATTTAGCGCCTGGCTATTTAGCTTGGGTGATCGAAGATGGAAAAGAAATCCATGTTGGGGTGGGAGGTCGTGATAAAAACTATCAAGCAAAATCTGCTTTAGATATTTTTAGCAAACGGATCGAAAGAGATTTTAACTTAAAACAACAAATCAAACCCGAAAGACGTGGAGGCCGCATCCCGGTCGGGGGCATTTTAAATAAGATATCCAACCCACATGGCTTATTGGTTGGAGATGCCGCTGGAGCGGTCTCGCCTTTAACCGCAGGCGGTTTAGACCCTTGTATGCGCCTCACCGAATTTGCCGTGCAAACGCTTGCAAAATATTTTTCTTGTCCAGAACGCGACCCTGTTCATATTTTAGCCGAATACTCTGGCGAGCGTTTTCAAAGCCGTTTCTTTTCTAAAAAATGGATGCGAAACAGTTTTAACCAATTGCAAACTTCTCAAAGTTTAGAATTTGCCTTCAGTATACTCAAACGAAAACCCTTTAAAAAGCTGGCTCAACATATCTTTTTTGGCCGGGGTTCCTTTCCGGATATTCCCGAACTTAAAGACTGGAAACCAAGCTTTATTAAGCGAAGGGGGTGTCCTTGATGCAACCCTGCCCTCATGGAAGCAGCCCCTGGCACTTTTCGAGTAT
>JAUHYS010000257.1 GCA_030426445.1 bacterium | reverse complement strand
CCCCTCTAGAATCTCTTGAGAAAATTTCCGATACGGTACGCGATGAATTGATGTTGCAAGGCAAATATGGAGTTCTTTCAAAAAAGAAAACCGATGTTTTTTTTCAAGATCATCCCAATTTTTTAACCGAGCAAAAATCTCCACCCAGCTTGAACCGTTATCTTGATGATGCCAAACAATTTTATATTGATTTTGCTTTCAAAGAGGCCACGGGTCTTTTGCTTAATACGATAGAAACTTTTCAAAAAACAGAATCTCTTCATAGACAGGTTTTTGCCTTAAGGGATGCCTATGTTATTTTGGGAAATGTTTATTCTGCCGAGGAAGACAAACGTAAATCCATCCAAGCGATGTATGAAGCTGTTCGCTTGGATCCCAACTATGAGATTGACCCCGTTGTTTACCCTCCACAAACCGTGGCATACTTTAACGAGGCAAAAAAAGAGTACTTAAAAAAAACTAAACAGGTTTCTTTAGAGATCACAACTTCACCGGGTGATGCAGATATTTATATCAATGGAGTTTTAAAGGGAAAAAGTCCCTTAAAGTTGGAAAATTTTAGTCATGGTGAACATTTTGTTTTGGTCAAAAGGGACGAGTTTGAAACAGAAGGTCTTAGGCTCCAATTACAAGAAGATACAAAAGAAAAAATCAATTTAAAAAAAAGAACGCAGCCCAAGCTTGATTTAAATGGTTTAAAAGTTTCTCACCTTAGAGACATTCCCGAGCTTGTGCGTTTAGGTAGCTCAGTAGGTGAAGGGCTGGGTGTCCAAAAGTTAGTGTTGGTTACTTTAGAAGAGGTTGGTTGGAATCACCGTGTCACCACCCGTATGATCGATATAAAATACCGTGCATCCCATAAACACAACTCGGTTGAGGTATTAGACCTTCCCAAAGACAGTCGAACCGCTGCAAAAGTTTTATCCGAAGAACTCAATAAGCTTTCGGATATCGACTTGGCTAAAGACCCTAAGCGATATGCGGAAAGCGACGTGGTTGTCATTGGGACTAAAAGGAAAAAATCCCTTTTAAAAAACCCTCTCTTGTGGTCGCTCTTAGGCGTTTTAGTGGCGGGTGGGGCTACCTCTGCTGTCTTGCTCACACGGGGAGGAAGTGATGGGGGCAGTTCCTCTGAGGAAAATCCCAACAGTTCGATTACTTTTGGTGGAAATGCGGCTAAGTTTTAAGGTTCCGACTTTACTTTTTATTCATTAGCTTTTAACCTTTAGGTTATGAAAGCTGTGGATTCCCCACGAAAAGAACTCATTAAAATCCAGAAGCAAATTTTCTTACGAAATCAAAGACTCATTGATGAGACCATTACCATCAGTCAACCTGAGTTTCATCGCTATGAGAAGACTTACCGTAAACATCTAAAAAAATATCAAAAAATTGCCAATATCGCTGAACTTGAAAAAGCATTGATGCAAGCCCGGTGGATTTATATGGGGGACTACCATACAAACCCGCAGTCCCAACGAGCTTTACTTAGAGTGTTAAAGTTATTGATTCCTCAAACAAGACAAATTATTTTATGTTTAGAGTTTATTCAACAAAAACATCAAGAATATATAGATAAATATTTGGAATATAAAATAAAAGAAGAAACCTTTTTAGCTAAGATCAATATAAAGAAATATTTTCATTTTGACCTTTGGCATAATTTTAAACCGATTTTCGAGTTTGCCCGCTACCATCATTTAGAAATTTGCGGGATTGAATCTGCCCCTTTTGGTTCGGGTCTTAAAAAACGCGATGAAGCCATGGCGCAAAATATTGTGGGCCTAGCGGCCGAAAATCCTGGCTACAAGATATTTACCTTTGTTGGGGACTTGCACATGGCTCCGGAGAATCTTCCACGGCAGGTCCATCGCTTATTGGAAGTGCCTCCCAAAGCCCAGGAGGAATTACTCATTTACCAAAATTCCGACCAAATTTACTGGCAGCTCGCTGAGGCACATCTCGAAGATAAGGTGGAATTGGTCCGGGTCGATGAGCAAAGCTTTTGCCTTTTAAATAGTTCACCAATTTTGAGTCAACAGTCTTATTTAGCTTGGTTAGATTCTGAGCTGGGTGAGTTTGAGTATCAAGAGCCCAAGTCTCACTTTTGGGAAATCAACGATAAGGTCTTAGCTTTTTTCAAATTAAAAACAGCCTTTAAAAAAAACTTAAATAGAGAGGAAGTTGAGCTCTTTACTTTTGAAAATCTCAGTTTTTTAGAGAGGCTGCAAGATGAAAAAATTTTTTCTAAAGCACGACTCGAATTTTATAAGCAAAGGGTGGTTTGTGGAGAAAGTTTTTTTATTCATAGTTTAAAATGGATTTATCTTTCTTCGATTGCAATTCACCATATTGCAGAACAAGCCAGCTATCTTATTCAAGACGCTTTTTTTGAACGTAGTTTACTCAAGAGCTCAACGGATAAATTTTATGCAGATATCTTAACAGCGGCTTTGGGTTTCTTTGTTTCTAAAATTTTTAATGCAAAACGAAAGTGCTTACGGCTGAGTGACTATCAGAGCTTTTTGTCCTACTTTCAACAGGAAGCGCTTTCTCCTGGAAGAGTGCTTAATTTAGAAGTCGCGCATCTGGTGATTAAGATTAAAGAGATGGAGTCCAAAGGAGAAATGGTTAAAAATTGTAGCGAATTATTACACAAGCCCGAGTTATTCTGGAGATTGAAACAGGGCCTGGGTTACATTTTAGGAGAGCAACTTTACCATGCTTTTATGCAGAACAAGATTAGCCGTTTTCAAATAAAGCGTTTGTTAAAAAAATCGCAGCTCAGCAAAGAAAAACCCGCTCAGCTTTATTTAAAATTAATTAAAAAGTATCGAAAAATCAAACTTCCCCAAAGGCTTTAAAGGAGAATTTAAAATCTCAATACTCCACTCTTTTAGCCAAACCTGCATCCAATAATCGCTGGTTGAGAAAATGCCCTTTGCTGAGCAGTTCTTCTTCAGTTTGGTAAACTGAGGAATAGTAAATGTCCGCTACGTAGCGACCAAATTTATCGGTTTTGTAGGTGACGATTAGTACCCACTCGGCGTCTTTGAGCTCGGCTTCCGCAAAGGCCTTGGCTTCCTGGCCCAGGCCACTGGGGTCGTTTAGCTCGGGGCAGTTGATGCCGCGCAGACGCAGTTCCTCCAAAATCGTGGCACCAAAGCGCAAGTCGATTTTTACTAACAGGGTGTCGCCGTCTATAATGCGCATGACTTGGGC
>JAUHYS010000256.1 GCA_030426445.1 bacterium | reverse complement strand
TGTCCACAGACTGTCTCCAGGTTTTGCTCCACTCCTTAAAATAGGATGGCGAGGCGACCAACCATTCACTGTGACCGAAATCACCCAGCCACTTTTAGAAAGGCTGGTGTCTCCACCCACAATAGGACAGTGAAAAGCTTCTGAACAATTTTTGAGCCCCTTATAAAAATCTTGCAGATGTTCCAAGGGAGTTTCTTGGGGGATGCCCAGCCCTATAACAGCTTGCAGAGGAATTCCCCCCATCGCGGCTATATCACTTAGGTTAACGGCCAAGCTTTTCCACCCCAAGTCTTGCCAGCTCAACCAGGAAGTCTTAAAGTGGACCTCTTCTAGTAATAAATCGCTTGTACATAATTGATAATGGTTTTCACCTAGTTTCAAGACACTGCAATCGTCTTTTCTCTCACCTAACCAACGTGCTTGAGGAAGAGCAGGTAAAGTAGAAGTTAATTTTTGGATAAGTTTAAATTCACTGGGAGCTTTCATACTCTACTATATTTTCTCCCTCAACCGTTAACATAAAGGGAGCCAAGATAGCCTCTCGATCTGCACCAAAAGCCCTTAACCCAGCAACTCCTTTAAAATTTTTGATAGCTTGTAAGCTGCTTATAAAACCATCGCGCCCTTTGACCGGATTTTTAGAAAGTGCTCGTGCAACAAAAAGTGTAATATCGTAACCCATCGCACTTAGAGTGCTAGGCTCTTTTTGAAAAGCCGTTCGGAAGCTTTGATTAAAATTTTTTACAATGGGGTCTTTTGCTCCGATAAAATACATATCTAAAAAGAGTCCATTTTTCAGAAGCCCTTTAGAATGGGTCCCTAAGCGTGCATCATTCCAAGCATTTGTACCCACTAGGGTTAACTGATCCATGCCAAGCATTTGCATCTGCGGTAATAAGTATAAAACGGATAGATAAGAATCGGGAATAAAGATCGCTTCAAAACCCATTGGGGCTTGTTTGGAGGTCTTACTTACTTTTAGTTTTAGATCCCGAATGGCATCAACAGCATCTTTAGGATTTTGATATCCGCTCATTGCAACCACTTCGATATTGTAGCGCGGGGCGGCTGTTTTCAGCTTATTAGCAAAGACTTGCCCATAATTACTTTTTGGATGTAAAATAGCGATTAATTTTTGTTTCTTTTTTTGAACTAAACTATTGAGCAATGATTTCACCTGTTGATCTGGTGTCAAACTAAAACGGTAAATATGATCTCCCACTTGAGGGATACCTTCCTTTTGTGCCAGACTAAGCATGACAACACCCAACTCCTGCGCCTTACTTGCGGCTGCCATAGCAGAAGCAGAAGACATTGGACCTATAATCGCTATGACATCATGTTGATTAACAAGTTCTTCGACTGCAGCAATGGCTTTTGCAGGTTCACCCGCATCATCCTTAAGAATCAATTCTAAATTTTGTGCTCCGGTACAGCCAGGTTGTTGACCTGCAGCACATTGAATTCCCTGCCAAGCTGATTCACCATAACTTTGATACTTTCCTGTCATGGGTAATATAACACCAACTCGGTATCTTTTAACTTTTGAATCACCCTTTGTTTTGATATTTTTGATTGCATCCTGAGCTAAACTAGCAAGGGTGGATTGAGGGTGTTGATTAACGACCTGTGATAGATATTTTTTTGCCTCTTTATTTTTTTTAGCGATTAAATAAGACTGACCTAATTTATATAAAACATACGGAGAACTCACACTAGCATTATAATCTTCCAACCTTGAATCTACTTGAGAAATAGCCACAACTTGCCTGGCCCATGCCTCTAAAAACTGCTTCACATTTTCTAATTCTGGCAAATTATCCCCATATTGTTTTTTTAAAGTTGAAAAGTCCTTCCCTTGATAGGTGTCTAATAATACTGCATGGTAATAAGCTTTATCTTCGAGTGAGCTTGACTTTTCTAAAAGTTTTAAAGCAAGCGGGGCAATGCTTAAACGGTCAAACTCTAATAAATAATTAGCATTGATTTTTTTAAAGTGTAGTAAAGCACTTTCGAATTGATTGAGTGCATAGTGACTGATCCCAGCTTTAACTCGAGCTCGAGACTCCATTTGTGGATCCGGAGTTTTTTTAATAATCCCTTCAAACAATAGCACTGCTGCATTGTAGTCATCTCGAATGAGTCTAATTTGCCCACGACGGAATTGCGCTTGGTCACTTAAAGCATTATAAGGAAACTGTTCTACATAGTTTAAGTATTGCATCTCAGCTGCATCATAACGTTTCTCGCGAAATGTCTGATCTGCTTGATCAAAAACCATCTGCATTTGTGATGTTACCGGGTTTGGGTATTTTCTTTTTTCACCTGTTTTTTTACCAAAACCTCCACAACCGTTCACTAGCCATAAGCAAGAACAAATAGTGACTAATAGAAAAATCCTGATAAAACCTTTTTTATTTTTTTGAGAGTTCATGAAAAATCCTTTTTTTAGAATAATCACCAAATCCATTTTTTGACTTTCGACCAGAACGTATTAGACTTGTCTATCTTTTCTGATTCTAAATTTTCAAGAATACGCTGCTGTCTATCTGTCATTGCATGTGGTGTACTGACTTGAAATCGAATAAGTTGATCGCCCCCCAAACCCATTTTTTTAAGATTCATAACATAACCACTCTGCATACCCTTTGGCAGCCTTACTTTTTTTATTCCGCTCAATGTGGGTACTTTTACTTCGCTGCCTAAAGCAGCTTGAACCATACTGACTTTGATTTCACATATAATATCCAGACCGTCAAAGAAAAAACGGGAATGGGGTTTAAGTTCAATAGTAATCTGTAAATGACTATAGTCTCCTTTATTAAACTCGTGGCCCTGATTAGGAAAAGTAATGATTTGTTGATGATGTACCCGAGGAGGAATTCTAAACTTCCTTTTTACTTTCTGAAATACAACTCCCCGGGCGCGACAAGGAATACAACCCCGAGAAGACAAAAAACCCCTACCATTGCACTTAGGACATTCTTTATTTTTGACATTACCACGGTTGACTTCGATCTCACCTGCGCCAAAACAATAGGTACAAGTAAATTTTTTAGCCCCTTTTTCAGCCCCAGTCCCCAAACAATGCTCGCAAATTTTTTTCCTTTCATACTCAAGTTTAAACTCACCACCTAAAAAGGCTTCTTCTAAGCCTAATATTAAAGGAACATGTAAATCCTGAGGTTTTTTACCCAAGGGGTCAAGATCTAGATCAAAAAGACTTTTTAAAA
>JAUHYS010000255.1 GCA_030426445.1 bacterium | reverse complement strand
GATGTGCTGTGGGAAGGTATCCTTTAGAGGTTTAACTTGCTGATAGCTATTTTAGTTCTGGCTTCTGGTTTATTTTTATTGGTTTGGAGTGCAGGGCGCTTTGTCGAAGGCTCTGCAGCAACTGCGCGCTATTTTGGGATGCCTCCTCTGCTGATAGGAATGATCATCGTTGGTTTTGGGACTTCGGCACCCGAGATGGTAGTCTCTGCTTTGGCCGCATGGCAAGGAAAACCTGGCATTGCCTTGGGAAATGCTTACGGTTCTAATATTACCAATATCGCCTTTATTTTGGGACTTACTTCCCTGATTCGTCCTATTGCAGTTCACTCTAAAGTTTTGCGTCAAGAACTTCCCCTTCTCATACTTATGTCGATTTTGGCTATTCTTCTTAGTTGGGATGCCCTGCTCAGTCGTTTGGATGCCAGCCTATTATTGTTAAGCTTTGCTGGATTAGTTGTTTGGAGCATTTATAAAAGTCTAAAAGAAAAAAAAGACGCCCTTGCAGAAGATGTCGTGCAAGAATTACAAACACAGTCGATGCCACTTAAACGAGCCGTACTTTGGCTCGTCCTAGGTTTAGTGTTATTAATCATCGCTTCGCGACTCTTGGTCTGGTCGGCGACGCATTTAGCACAGAGCTTGGGGGTGGGGGATTTAGTCATTGGTTTGACCATCATTGCAGTGGGGACTTCGCTGCCGGAGTTGGCGTCTTCTGCGATAGCAGCTCGCAAGGGGGAACATGAGATCGCTTTGGGAAATATATTAGGTTCTAACCTATTTAATACCTTGGCAGTTGTGGGAGTTGCTGGTCTGATTAAGCCTCTTCAGTTTAACCCTTCTATTATAAGTCGAGATATGACGACCATGCTGGGTTTAACTCTGCTTTTATTTTTTATGGGCTATGGCTTTCGCAAACAAGGGCGCATTAACCGCTGGGAAGGCCTACTCTTGCTGGGTATTTACGTCGGCTATACAGCCATTTTGCTAGGATTAGGATAGAAGGCCATCAACCGTTCATCTTAAAAACGGAACCTACTAGCCCGGGATGCAACGAGGAGAAACTTAAGTACTAGTTTACTATTTCATCATCTTATCATAAAAAGACTTCATATTATTGTAAATATTGAAATCGTTAACAAAACGATTGTAGGCGTCAACAGACGACCTAAGCTGGTTGGAATAATTATCGCTGTTTTCTTCAAGTCGACGCGTAATGAGCTTGGCGTCTGTATAAAAACGGTTGGCTTCATTTTTTGCAGCAAACAAAATGGGGACCTTTTGAATCTTGCCTTCATTTTGTTTTACAAATTCTTCAAAACGAGAATATTTATTTTCAAATATTTTAAACTGCTCAATATAACGTACTTTTGCTTGGGGCTGTTCAAAATTTATCATGATGTCTATCAAATCTTCGGCAGCAATCTGGATATTAAGAAATTGCCAGGCAATACCGCGCCCCTCTTTGCTTTCGAGATAGGCTAAATTTTCCAAGTCAAGAGATCGCTTTGCCTTGCGGTAAGGTTTTTCAAAGCTATTTTTTGAGCTTGTAAACTTATCGTAAGATTGGCCGACGCTTTGTGCAAAGACCTGGCCTTGAGCGCATCCATCGTCCTTGTAGTCTTCTTGTTCAAAATAATTTTTGGCTTCTTTTAAGACGTTCGTCATTTTTTTAAGTGCGGGAATATATTCGTTTCGAAGTTGGCTTTGTAACTGAGGATAATTATTTTGCGGAGCTTTTTTTAGTGCGTTTTGGCACTCTGAAATATTGGTTGCTAAGGGAATCTGAACATAGCGGGGCACTCTTTTGCAGCTAAAGTCTTCCCGATTGATATACTGATAAAAGCGTTGATAAGCTTCATGGGGGGATACCCCTAAGCCGCTTTCTAGTTTGTTAATGCAAGTTGTTAAGGCATTCATTTCTGCCCTTTTTTCTTTAAAATTACCCGAGGCTTTTGGAGCTACCTGATTGCCAGGGCCGGGTTGGGCTTCTCTATGAGAAGGTCCCAGACAGCCCCCAATATTGGGTTTCTGGCGCCAGCAAGAACTTGCATTTAAAGTGATTAAAACGATTAAACTAAGAACTAAAGCAGCTTTTTTTCTCATAAAGCAATCCCTCAAACTTTTAATTTAAAACTGTATATTATTGTGAGCTTTTTACGATGGACTAGCCGTGAACTTCTCGAAGAATCAAGAGTTTTTTCTGACTCTCTTTATTATATAGGTAAAATTTCTTAAACTTTCTTGTTTAAATAGCTGAGTTTATTGTAAAATAAATTATTCAGTTACTTTCATTTGATCTATATATAATAAAGAGTATAGAACGAAATAATCAGGGGGGCCATTGTGGGAGGTAGTCATGATTTTATGCAAAAAGTCATATTTTGCTTTATTAATCCTATTTTTTTTAAGCACCCTTTCTTGTTCAGGTGGAGAGCCTAACTCCGATAGTGCTGACACGGAGCCAGTGGATATCACCAGTCCCGAGCCTGAACCCGAAATCGAACCACAGCCCGATATTCCTGACGCTCCGGATACCGACCCCCCACCTTGTTTAAGTATTGATTTGAAAGAAGTTTACAATGGGCCCGCTCCAGGTACCTGTCCCGAGGGCTGGGAACATCACGTACTTACTTGCAGCGATGATTTAGAAAAATGCGAAACAGTTTGTGAAACGGTTTGCTCCGAAATCTGTGAAGAAGCCGACGCTCAAATTATTTATCAAGGACCACAGCCTGGAGATTGTGCAGAAGGCTACACTCACTTGGCACAAAATTGTGCTTTTGACGAAGAAGCTTGTACGAGCACCTGTAATAGTAGCTGCGAATTTCAAAATACCCCAAAAGGTTTTAGCAGTGGAAGCGACCCTAATTTTGACCTAGACATTTTTAATCAAAAAATGGCCGAGGGCATCTTTGGTCGAGTCAAAGGTTATGCTTATGCTCTTAGTAATGACGAGGGAAACAGGGCTGCGTGGGGCTATGGTGGAGTCGCTAGTGAAGCTGCCGAGCCGAATGGTTTTTACCCTTATAATCTAGAGAGCAAACAAAATTGGGCTAGTGTTTCTAAGTTTATCAGTGCAGTGACTTTGCTCCATGCCATCTATCAAGCCCCTGCAGATGTCGACGCACTTTTAGATTCTAAAATGAAAGATTATCTGCCTTATCGTTGGAGTCAAAACCTGCACCCTGATTTTGAAGCGGTGACGATTCGTTTATTACTACAACATAAAACGGGTTT
>JAUHYS010000254.1 GCA_030426445.1 bacterium | reverse complement strand
ATAAAGTGATTAACATTGATCAATCTCCTATAGGGCGCACGCCGCGTTCCAATCCCGCGACCTATACGGGTTTGTTTACTTTGATTCGTGATCTTTTTACCGGTCTCCCGGAAGCCAAAGTGCGCGGCTATAAACCCGGGCGTTTTTCTTTTAATGTCAAGGGAGGACGCTGTGAGGCCTGCGAAGGCGATGGCATGATCAAAATAGAGATGCACTTTTTGCCGGATATTTATGTCGAGTGTGAAGAGTGTAAAGGCGCGCGTTACAATCGGGAAACTTTGGAGGTTTTGTACAAAAGTAAATCCATTGCGGATGTTTTAGCCATGTCCGTGAACGAGGCCTTGGAGTTTTTTAAAAATATTCCTGGCGTGCAACGCAAACTCCAAACTTTGCATGACGTGGGTTTGGGTTATATGTCGGTAGGACAATCTGCGACTACACTTTCGGGAGGGGAAGCACAACGTATTAAACTTTCTCGCGAACTCAGTAAGCGTTCGACCGGACAAACTTTTTATATTTTGGATGAGCCCACAACCGGTTTGCACTTTGCGGATATTCATTGTCTGTTAGAAGTCTTGCAACGTTTAGTGGAAGCCGGAAATAGCGTGGTAGTGATTGAGCATAATCTGGATGTCATTAAATCCGCTGACCATATTATTGATTTGGGACCCGAGGGAGGCGACCGCGGCGGAGAAATTGTCGTGACAGGAACTCCCGAGCAAGTTGCAAAATATAAAAAGAGTTACACTGGGCAATACCTAAAAAATGTTTTGAAGCAAAAGCCCAATCAAAAAAAACAAAAGAAAAAATCCGCGTAGCCTCACTCTACACGGATTTTAATTCACCTTCCCTTTTCTTTGTGGTCTATTGACCAAAAATTGAATTATTTTAGATATCTATAATATACTCGTTTAAATTTTGAACCCCTCTTTTAACGAGTGAGTTACCTTGCCCTTCTAACCATGGTACCTGAAAAACCTGATTTCGTTTTTTTAGAGGGTCCGAAGACTGAGCCCAGGGTAGGGTAAAAACCCAAGTAATACTGGCGATATAAAAACTAAAAACTAATATCTTTGCAAACTGCTTTTTCACTTTTGAACTCCCTTTTTAGTTTAATTTATTTCTAAAGATCGACTTCATGGTGCCTTATTTTGTCTTTATATTTTTGTCTTATTTTTAGTATTTTTAAGTATCATAAAAGTATGACGGAGAGGGGAGAAAAAAGTTCATAAAAATTTTAGGATTATTTTTTATGGTAAATGGGTTTCAATTTCTTTCAGCTGACCATAAAAGGAAGTTTGTGCAGTTTCGATAACCTTGGGTATCATAATTGGGTCTAAAACAGCGGTTCCTCCCATGGGGAGAAAAAGCTCTATCAGCTTTACATTAGGGTTACTTAATATATACTTTTTTTGCTCTTCGATCCTACCCTGGCGCACAAGGTCGGTGTATTTAGCAAAAAGTTGCAAGACTCTGACTGCGGGTAACTTTTTGACGAACCAATGATAGAAAAATCCGCTTTCGGAAACCCGGGGAAATAAATTGACCGCAATGATAAGCAATTTTTTGCGTTTCTCTCGCTTATTTTTAAAGTCTTCAGCCCATTTATGATAGGGAGAGATTAAGGGGACTTCCTCCATTGTTCCACCATCGACATAATGGTGTTCGGTACGACCATTTAAAATTTTCTTGGGTACAAATAAGATGGGGATAGAAGAAGAAGCTGCTACAGCATCCATAGGTTCTGCTCGGATAATCGGATGATTATACTTCGTTTTACCTAATTTTTCTGAGGTCAGGGTTTCTAGTCGTTGGTTTAAAATATTATAAGCAAGACAGTAAAAAGGTATTTTGTTATTATTATTTTGTGTTTTAAGAAATTTACCAAACACGACTTGGAGGTCGTTTTGACACTCCATAAAACCCTTTAGCATGTTTTCGGTAAAGGGTAGGAATTGATCGGTAATGAGGTTTTTGAGGACCTGAATTTTGTTAGGGCCCCAACGCACCGAGTAACGGTCGTTGTATAGGTGGTACCCTTCTTCCTCGATGAGTTCAGGGTCGACGCCTAAAGAGTAAGGCATGCCAGCGACCGCTCCTCCACTACATCCCCAAACCTCATCGATATGTTTGCGTAAATCCAATAAATTAATAAATTTCATTAAGGTAGGGTGGGCGAAAGATCGAATTCCCCCTGAGCCTAAAGACAAGACTACACGTGTTTTAGGGTCTTCAAAAAGGGATTTGATTTTGGGGAATTGTTCTCGGATATCTTGATGTTTTTCCCAGTGGGGTACAATGGACCAGCGATAGGTGCGTTTTCCTCCGGGACGATCCAGGTAAAAACTTTGTTTAGCTTCATTGGGATTGAGTTGAGAAAAGCGTCCCTCATAAAGTATAGTGAGATTTTTTCTTTTCCCCAATTTTGACATAGCATAGGCCTTGATTTCTTCAATGGCCTCCTGATTAGGGGGAGAAAAAAACTGTGATTGAGTCGAGTAAACAATTTTAATGGGTAAATTAGAGTCCGTAAAATTTTTTAAGGTATTATGGGGAATTTTTCTGTGTTTGAGACTTTTAATAGAAAAGCGAGAGATATAAAATTGTCTATGATTTGCAGTAGGGTGTAATAGAACATCCTGGCAGCGTCTTTCGATAAAATCGACGTACTCTTGGCTAATTTGGACTAATTTAACGGCAGCTAGACTTTTTTCCATGGAACACTCCCCTTATTGCTTTGCGGAAATAACAATATTTTAAGCAAAGATAGGATGAATGCAAAGTGTTTTTAAAATTAAATGAAGTATTTCCCCCTCTTGAGATGCTGGTCTTTTTTGTCCCGCATTTATGCGGGAATGGGGGCGTTTGAAAAAATGAAGTCGCTTAGTTTTTTTCTTCCAGATAATTCATCTCATAGATATGAACCAATGCAGTGATAATAGCCATAATGATGGGTCCCAAAATAAGCCCCATGGCGCCAAAGACAGCCAGACCTCCAAAGAGGCTTAAGAATAACCAAGCTTGATGCACATTAGTTTTAAATAAGATGGGACGGAGTAAGTTATCAATGGAATCCATATTGCTCTCTGTTGTCATGAGGTTGAGCTAGGGAAACTTTCATCTTAGTGGAGATTTCTAGTCTGACTTCGTCTTGTCTTCTTCTTGATATAGCGTTTCAAATTCTTGCCAAGCTTGGGTGTGATTTCCTAGGATTAAATAATCGATAACCATTTGCAAGAATAACGCAGGTT
>JAUHYS010000253.1 GCA_030426445.1 bacterium | reverse complement strand
ACAGAGCTTAGTAAAATCAAACCCGCGAGTAGAGCCAAACCTCCTAAACCGGTCACTAAGAGAGCTTTTAATGCAGAGCTGCGGGCGCTTGCAGATTCATGCTTAAAACCAATTAAAAGATAAGAACTTATTGAGGTTAGTTCCCAGCAGATGAAAAGAACAAAGATATTTTCAGCTAAAACGAGGCCCTGCATGGAACTAAAAAAAACTAAAATCAAAATATAAAAGCGATTGAGTTGCTTTCTGTCTTTAAAATAGCCTCCCCCATATAAAAAGATCAAAAAGCCAATTCCACTGATTAAAAGGCCAAAAATTAAACTTAAGCCATCGATTAAAAAACTAAGCTGGATGTTGAGACTGGGCATCCATTCCATCGAAAAATAAATCGGCTTTTCTTGAATGGCTGGATTCCAGTGAAAAAGTAAAAAGATAAAATTGATCAGTGGAACGAGACTGATGATCCACGCACTGAGCCTTAAAGAAATTCGAGTCAATAATGGCACAACAGGTGCCAATAGAATTCCTGCAAAAATAATATAAATAGGTTGAGAAAAAAGAACATCCAGCAAAGTGATCTACCTTTATCAAACTTTCTTTAAAACATCCCCCTCTTAAATTTAAGCGCGGGCGTTTTATTTTTTTAATTTCTATAGTGCTTTAACTTTTATATCGATATGTTGATTCTTTCTAAGAAATATCTTAAATAGAGACAAGTGATTAATCCACAAAGCAAAAAAAGTTAAATTGACACAATAAACAGATATTCGTATGCATGAACTCCTCCTATGCCTAAAATTTATTTAAGCTTAACCCTCCTTTCTTTATTGGCTCTCTGTGCTGCAAATAGCTGCGTGCCACCAGCCTATATTCCCGCGGAATACAATCAGCTAAGAAGTTCCGAAGCTTTGGGTGAGGCCTCGAAGGATCTTTATCAATTAGCCTTTAAAAGCGAAGATAAAAAAGAAAAATTAAAATATGCACAAGGCGGTATTTTACTCTCAGAAAAATGCCTTAAAAAAGGAAAACTGCCTATTTGTCTATACTACGGTGCCCTCAATCGAGGTCTTTATATTAAGAACCATATTCCCAATTACCAAAGATCTCTTAAAAAAATGATAGATCAATGTGAAGAGTTAATTGAGCTCCAACCAGATTATGGCGAAGGAGGCTGTTATCGTGTCTTAGGAAATATATACGCAAAGGCGCCTTCCTTCTCTATGAACCCCAAAAATATTACTCAAGATCTGGATAAAGCAAGTAGTTACCTCAGCCTTGCAACAGAGGTTTCGCCAAACTACCCTCTTAATCATCTTTTTTTGGCACAAGTCTTGTTTAAAATTGATCAAAAAGAACAGGCAAGAATGAGTCTTAAAAAATTTGAATCCCTTGATAAAGCAAGGCTTGACACAGACTATCCAGAGTGGGAGAAAGAGTTCAAAAAGCTTAAAGCGGATCTAGATCTATAATTAAGGAGAAATACAAATGGCAAGTATCAATAAGGTGATTTTAATCGGTAATTTAGGTAATGACCCCGAGGTCCGTTATACTTCTGGTGGAGCAGCTGTCGCTAATTTTAATATCGCAACTAATGAAAGCTGGGTTAAAGAAGGTCAAAAAGAAGAACGCACCGAATGGCATAAAATTGTCTGTTGGAATAAAACCGCTGAGCTTTGTGGTGAGTACCTTAGTAAGGGCCGCACCGTTTATATCGAAGGACGCTTACAAACTCGAGAATGGGAAGATAAAGACGGTAACCGACGCTACACCACCGAAGTGGTAGCACAAACCGTACAATTTTTAGGAGGCAATCCTAATTCACAAAATGCTGGAAATGGTTTTAAGAAGACAAGCGCTTCAAATAATGCACCTGATTCGGAAGCAATCGAGGTCGAAGATGACATTCCATTCTAAGAATGAAGTCTATTTCTTAACTTAAATAAAAACGGACCTTCCTTGAATTTTTTACATTAAGCAAAAGCCGAAATATAGCGTTGGTTTTCAAAGCTGGATTCATCTATTTGAGGTATTTCAACTATTTGGTTCAAAAAACTGGAGTTATGATTATTCTCTGACGATACACTGACCCCATTTTGGTCGTAGATTTCAAAACCCCAGTCGCAAAATTTACCGCTGATTTTCCTTACGTAAAGTTGCAAGGTATAATCAGCGGCCCCCCCATTTTGATAGCACCCATAACTTACTTCAGAGAAGCACCCCCCCTCCCTAAGTAGTTGTGCTATTTTTTTACCGGTTTCTTTGATAAATCTAGAAACTTCGATTTGTTTAATGCCCGTATCGTTAATACTTGGAAGTACATGAATGATTGAGTTTTTTATAGCAGGGATTTCTTTCTGAGCTTTCTTCCACCTTCTGCTTCTTTGCATCCCTGTCAAATTGAAGAGATAACTTTTTTCTGTACTTTTTATTCTCACAAAGTGATTTCCTAAAAATTCGTTCGTTTTTTAACAGGCTTTATTTTAAACTCGATGTGTGATTTAATCTGAAGCAAACTTTAGGCCAGTTTTATTAAAAAAGGACTTATTTATCTTATTGTTGTGGAATCAGTTGGTATTTTGCAAAGAATTTTTATTCATTAAAAAAAATAAAATTATTAATGGATAGAAATTGATCCTAACTTTATTTTTAAAAGGAGCATAATTTTATTAAAAATGAAATTATATGAAAAAATAAGTCGATTTAAAAATAGTTACATCATTTCTTAATTTCTGTATTATGAAGATCTCTTTGACAATAAGATCATGAAAGAGATAAGTGATGTTTATTACCCAACTTTGTTTTATGTATAAGGAGCAAAAATATGAGTGAAAAAACTTATCATGTAGCCATTATTGGATCGGGGGCAGCAGGCCTAACAGCTGCCGTTTATGCTGCACGCGCTAATCTTAAACCTGTTGTGATTGATGGAAGTTTACCTGGTGGTCAACTCACCACCACCACTGACGTCGAAAATTATCCAGGCTTTCCCGAAGGCATTATGGGACCCGAACTCATGGACCGAATGCGCAAACAAGCAGAACGCTTCGGAACCGAATTTATTTTTGACCAAGTTGAGTCTTGTGACTTTACAGGCGAAATCAAAAAATTAAAACTGAATCAACAAGAAATCCAAGCTCATACAGTCATTATTGCAACAGGAGCCTCCCCTCGCCTATTGGGATTGGAAGCCGAAAAAAAATTGATGGGAAGAGGCGTTTCGACTTGTGCCACTTGCGATGGTGCTTTTTTTAGAGATGCTAACTTAG
>JAUHYS010000252.1 GCA_030426445.1 bacterium | reverse complement strand
CAAGTAGAGCTTACCCCTGTAGGGTCTTTAAAAAATGCACCCAACCTAAGTGGTGAAAAAGCAAAGCATGTATTGCGCTACCACCCTCATGATCCAGCACTTGCAGCGGAACTCAGAGTGTATGAGCTAAGAAAATCAGGAGCTGTCCCTAATAGGTATATTCAATCAGCACCTCAGGTTTATGAACTATCTGGAAAGGAAAGAACCGGTGGCAGAGCAGAGCTCAATGAATGGATGAACAGATATTTACCTGGAGAGACTCTAGAACTGAATGGCATGACAACTTCAAAAAAATTTCCTGCCGGTAATCCTGCTGATTTGGTAAGTGGCTATAGAATGCCGCCTCCGCGGATTATTGCGCGACCCTCCAACCGGGCTGCTCCTCCGCCTGTTCCTTCAAGAGCTCCCACTGCTGATACTAAAGGAGTTTATGGCGAAACGGTAGAAGATACAGTTGTTTTAGACGCAAGAGGCTACCACCCCAATGACCCAGCACGATTTGCTTATGCTTTAACTGAAGGAGAAACAACTTCCTTTCCCCCTAGAGTGTTAGATCGCAATGGAGCATTAAGAGGAGATAAAAAAATAGATGAGTTAGTCGAATGGGTACGAAATAACTTATCTCCCGAAAAAACTACAGAATTTGGCAATTTCTTCCCTCGCTTAAGAAAAAAATTACAAACGCCCCCAGCGCCCTCTGCTTGGAACCGACCACCTGCTGTACCTGCGATCCCAAGGCCGGGTGCAGCCCCGAAACCAGGAGCACGAACTTTAGTGGGGACACCGAATGCTAAACCTGCCAAACCAGCTCAAACTCCTCAAGGAACAGGGTGGTCGAAATGGACCCCCGCTTCTGAACCAGCACCCGTAGCGAGTGCCTCTGCATCAACTCCACCCGGGGAATTAAATCGAAAAACTATCAATCAAATAAAATCTAATAAAGAAGTTGCTGCACAATTAGATTTATCTTACCCAAATCCTGCCGATCCAGTACGACAAGCAGTATATCTTTATAGTGGTCATTCCGCAACGCTACCTAAGCGTGTATTAAGCAGAAATGGAGATGAGATCCCTGGCCGAAGGGAAGCTCTCAATGTATGGGTAAGAAAATACCTGCCTAAAGAAACCAAACTTGATGTCCCGGACGCGTCGGCAAGTTTTCCTGCGGGAAAACCTCTAAAGGTGACCATTGTTAACAGCAGCCCTAAACCCAAACCCGCAGCTCAAGCACCCAAAGAGGGAAAAAGAGGTCAAGTTTTTGGAAAAGGAAAAACTCATGAAGCCGATCAAGTTGCAGGAAAGATTGAAACCCCTGCTGCTTCGGGAAAGGCTCAACCCCCAGGTTACCGAGCTTATGCCGATAATTGTATTCCTACTCATACTGATGGGTCATCACCTACCGTTGTCTCTTTCAAACAGCTCGGTAAAGAAACCCATAAGCTTGGGGTAAAAGCAAATGGAAGAGCTCACTCCGCAAGTCCTGGAGTAAAAATCGAACCCTCATCCTCACAGGGTTATGGTAAAATTGACCGCAACCTTTTGGGAAAACCTCGTATAAAACTTGAAAAAGAGAGCACTGGAATACTTTATCGATCAGAAGCGACCACTGGGCTTGATTCAAAAAAATGGACAAAACAGCCAGACGGGAAAAGAGATTATTGGACGAGAGAACTCAAACCTGGCCAGCGTGTCACGCTACGTGAAGGAGACACTCTAAAATTACAAAACCCTAATATCGGAGAAAGCGTGGTTGTTTTTAGAGAATAATTTCGTAACTGTTCTCTTTCTCTTTTTGGTTATGTCAGGGAGAGTATGGATCAAAAACTATCTAAAATTTAAACCTTCCCAAACACTCTCAACCCATCTTGTATTCATAAAAAAAATTAAGCACAATTAAAGGGTACAAAGTTATCTAAAAAAATACCTGGGAAGGAATTAAAACGTGCCCTTTACCACAGTTGCAGAGTATTTATTATCGCGTTTAAAAGAAGCCGGAGTTGACCATATCTTTGGAATACCCGGGGACTATGTATTAAGCTTAATGGATTATATTGAGGCCTCTCCTATTCAACTCATCAACACTTGTAACGAATTAAATGCTAGTTATGCAGCCGATGCTTATGCACGTTATAAAGGCCTGGGGGTGATCGCTGTAACCTACAACGTAGGAGGACTTTCTACTGTCAATGGAATTGCAGGATCGATGACCGAAAGAGTTCCAGTGATGATGATCAGTGGTAGCCCAGGCATGAATATCCGAAACCAGCACCACTTTTTTCACCACTCTGTAGGAGACATTGACACCCAGTTAAAAATATACGAAAAAATCACCTGCTACGCTTCATTAATAGATAAACCCGATGAGGCCCCTCGTATTATCAACGAAGCGATCACACATTGTCTCAGGTATCAAATGCCAGTTTATTTGGAAATACCTAGTGACATTGCTTCAAGTTATTGCAACCCCCACTTATATCAACTTTCATTTATAGAAACGACCTGCCATGAACCCAATTTAAAAGCGGCCATTGAGAGTACATACGAATTATATACCCATGCACAAAGACCTGTCATTATTTCAGATGTCGAAGTCGCAAGATATAACTTAAAAGAAACACTCAAGAACCTATTAGAAAAAACCCATATTCCTTTTTGCACAACTCTTTTAAGTAAAGGCTTGATCTATGAAGAGCACCCTCTATTCATTGGAAATTACGAGACCTTTCTCTGCCAAGACAAGCTAGACCATCATATAGAAAGTTCTGACTTTATGCTTTGGCTAGGCGGCAAGGTTATGGATGGCCATGTCAGCCAAATAGATCCCAAAAGCCTGATCTGTGCTTATAATGAAACTGTAATCATCGAAAATAAAATATTTTATAATGTACCACTTTCACGCTTTATAAAAGGCCTCGAAAAAACTTTACCCAAACATACAGCACCCAAACCAACTCAGACTCGAATAAAAAGTCACAGGAAACCTCAACCTGAAAAATCTTCATTTTGTATTGATCAGTTTTTTGATTTTATCGAAGAAAACCTCTCGGAGAACTTGACTTTAATTGCAGAAACCGGAGACAGTTTGTTTGGCTCTGCCTTAAGAAGGCTCCCTGCTGGATGTCGTTACATTGCTCAATCACGTTACCTGTCTTTGGGTTATGCCACACCGGCTGTGTTAGGGGCTTCGCTTGCCAATCCAAAGTCGCGTGTCGTAGCTTTTATTGGGGATGGTGGCTTTCAGTTTACGGCTCAAGAGGTCTCTTCTTGGATGCGTTACAAACTCAACCCCATCGTTTTTTTA